>WFTX01000253.1 GCA_015485235.1 Nitrospirota bacterium
ATATAAGGTAACCTCGTCAAGAGCGGAAAGAAGTCAAAGATTTCCGTTGACCGTTCCTCCTCTGCATGCGGAAAGTGCCATGTCAGGGGTGCGAAAGAGAAGATACCTGCAAAAGGCGGGTTTATCCGTCATCACGAGCAGTATAACGAGTTGCTGGCAAGCCCCCACAAGTCTCTCAACTGTGTGATCTGCCATAACCCTCACAAAAAGTACAAGTTCAGTATCAAGACAAAGTGTGAAAGCTGCCATGTCTCTCAGGCCAAGGGCTTCAAGGGGAGCACCATGGAAGCTGTGGGAGTAAGTTGTATCGACTGCCATATGCCGAGGGCTACAAAATCTGCCGTAGCCTATGGCAAGTTCTTCGGTGATATAAGGACCCACCTCTTCAGGATCAATACAGATGCCTCTGCCAAGATGTTCTACAAGGAAGGTAAGAAGACATATGCGAATGATTTTCTTACCCTTGAATTTGCCTGCCTTAACTGCCACAAGAACAAGGACAAATCGTGGGCATCAAAAATGGCCAGAGGAGTCCATACCGCCGGGAAATAACCTGTACACTGGGAAGGGGGAATCCCCTTCCCAGTTCCGTGCACCGGGATACCCGAACTGCCCTCTCGAGAAATCAAAAACATTGAAGAGTTGATCCAAAAAAAGCTTGTTCAGAACATCGAGAGTATATGTAGGACTCTATGGTAGAATAAATTATGATCAGAGACAACCTGCTGAAACTGAATTTTATCATATCCATATCTGCAATTGTCAGTCTGCTCCTGTTTGTGTTCCTCTTCATCTTTCCAGCCCTGAAGACGATTGTTATCAGGGAGGCTGAGGAGAACTCCCTGGTGATCGCAGAGCATTTATCTGACATGGTGGATACAGGCCATGATGGGAAGCTTGTGATTAACGAGGGTATTGATGAACTGATCAACAGTATAATGAAGAGATTTCCTGTCAGGGAGATAAATATTTTTACACCTCGCGGCAGAGTAATAAAATCCACCAGAGAAGATATGGTTGGTACATTCAACCGGGAACCCGAGTTCATGGCTGTCGCCAGGACCGGTAGGATATATTCTGAGTACAGTGAGAGGGGTGAGAAATCTCTTGAAGGCAGGAACATGGGTTATAGTTTTGTGGAGACCTTTGTGCCGGTGCTTCGGGACGGAAAGGTCACGGGGATCTTTGAGATTTACCTTGATGTTTCAGAGCGGGATTATGAAATAAAGAAGATCTTCTATATCTCTGCGATCATACTGATTCTGCTCGGAGGTGGGCTTCTGGCAGCTCTTATATACAGTTCCCGGCGTGCTGACAGGTATGTGGCACTTATTAAACATGCCAGGAAAGAAGCAGAAAGGCTTTCGGATATGACTTTCAGAATACTGGAGAAGACGCCTCTGGGCATATTTGTGATAGGAGAAGACAGAAAGATAGAGTACGTGAATCCTGCCATGCTCGCTATAAGCGGTGCCAGAAAGGAGGAGTTCGTCGGTCTCAGGATAATGGAACTCCCCACCTACAGGGAGATAGGACTGCCTGAAAGGCTGAACAGGGTCTTTACGGGAGAGGACTTCATTCTTGGGCCTGTGAAGTATGCCTCTTATATCTCCGGTAAGGAGACTGTCCGGATCTTTTCCGGTATGCCCATAGACATAGCCGGCCGGAGAAAGGCCCTGGTATTTGTTCAGGACATCACAGAGCAGAAGAGGAGGGAGGAAGAGAGGGAGCAGCTCATCAGGGAACTCCAGAAGGCACTCTCCGAAGTGAAGCGGCTATCCGGACTTATTCCGATTTGTGCCTCATGCAAGAAGATCAGGGATGACAGGGGATACTGGAAGCAGGTCGAGGAGTACATCAAGGAGCACTCTGATGCCGAGTTCAGCCACGGGATATGCCCTGAGTGTGCTGAGAAGCTCTACCCGGAACTCTACAAAAAGGAGGAAGGTGCCTGAAGCAGTTCTTTATTGTCCCACAGAAATTGATTCCTGTACTTTCCGTAATTCTGATATTCTGATATAATGAGTAAGGGGGGGGTAACGTGACCCCTATCTGACCGACAGGTCGGATCAACCCGCGAAAGGAGGTAAGAGTATGAAACGAGGGACTGTCATATTGGCGGCTGTCATGTTTGTCGGTCTGATGGCGGCTGCGGCTTACGGAATACACAAGACCATACCAGCAGAGAGCGAGGTTCCCCTTCCTGGACCATATGGTGATTCCCTTTACAGTTACATCACTGGTGAGGACAGTTATGATCAGTGGTCGCTATGGCCAGGAAAGGGAAGACGTTTCAAGGCCAGGGCACCTCTGAACATCGTTACTACCTATGTGAACGAGAACGCCTTTTATTCCATCAGTCTCGGTAAACCCATGGTGAACGGCTCCATTGTGGTCACTGAAAACTACGACAAGTCAGGAAAACTTGGGGCGATATTCGTGATGTACAAGATCAAGGGGTACAACCCCTCTGCCGGAGACTGGTTCTGGGCCCAGTACTCGCCTGAGGGAAAGACGGTCAAGGCAGGCAAAGTCCTGGCATGCATCGACTGCCACAAGGCAAAGAGTGGTAATGACTACATCTTTACCGCAGACTTTGTGAAGTAGATACACGCTGTGTTCTGCGTGGTTAGCCTTAATCGCGTCCGGTCCGTCCATAACGTTGATCTGGTTGATCTCGTCAATGAAAAGGCGAGAAAAGGAGAAACGTAATGACTTGATGACTGATGACAGCCGCGAGGCTAAGGTTGAGGTTAAGGTTGAGGCCGAACAACCCAATAACTTAATAACTAATAACCAATAACCGATAACCAATATACCAATAACCCTTTTTGAATCAGGAGGTTTGATGGCACATCCGAAGATTCTTGCCTTTGTTCTTGCCGGGGGAAAGGGAGAAAGGCTCTTTCCCCTTACTGCATTCAGATCAAAGCCTGCGGTTCCCTTTGGGGGCAGGTACAGGATTGTGGACTTCGTTCTGAGCAACCTCGTGAACTCCCAGATTTTCTCAATATACCTCCTTGTCCAGTACAAGTCCCAGTCACTGATCGAGCACATAAGACAGCACTGGGTGATGTCTCCTATTGTCAGGGACCAGTTCATAGCGGTTGTTCCTCCTCAGATGAGGATGGGACCGGAGTGGTTCCAGGGTACGGCAGATGCAGTCTTCCAGAACATAAACCTGATAACACAGCAGGCCCCGGGGCTTGTGGTGGTCTTTGGTGCAGATCATATCTACAGGATGGATATAAGGCAGATGATAGACTTTCATCTTGAACATGGTGCAGACGTTACTGTTGCGGCCAGACCGGTACCGATAGAGTCGGCCTCCGCCTTCGGTGTGATCCAGACGGACAGTGAAAACAGGATAACGGGATTCCAGGAAAAGCCTGCAAACCCGACCCCCATGCCTCAGGACAGTTCCAGAGCCTATGTCTCAATGGGGAATTACATATTCAATACGGATGTCCTCATTGATGCCCTTGTAGAGGCACAGCAGAATAGGCACCACGATTTTGGTGCCCATATCCTGCCGGCTCTTGTCAAGAAGGGGCGACTCTTTGCCTATGATTTTTCAACCAACAGGATTCCCGGATTCATGGACTACGAGGAGAAGGGCTACTGGAGGGACGTGGGGACAATAAAGGCCTTTTTTGATGCCCATATGGACATGCTTGGAGAAAGGCCCCTCTTTGAACTGAACAACTACTCCTGGCCTATCTACCCCTCAGGACAGAAGGCCCCGGCCTCAAAGATCCTGAAGGCTGAGGTGGAAAACAGCATGATTGCCGAGGGTGTTACAGTGATGGGTGCAAGGATCAGGAACTCCATTCTCCGGACCGGTGTGGTGGTGGAAGATGATGTGGAACTTGAGGATGTCATAGTGATGGAGAGGAGTGTAATAAAGAGGGGGGCAAGGCTGAAGAACGTGATTGTAGACAAACTCAACATCATACAGGAGGGGATGGTGATCGGTTTTGATCATGAAGACGAGAGATTCGGCCTCCATATCGACTCATCCGGTATCAGGGTGATACCGAGGAGAGGCTGGCGTGAGAGGGAAAGGGGGGGCTGAGAGCGGCGTGTATGAGTCCCTTAGGAGAAAGGCCGAGGCCTTGGCGGCGGAACTGCCCGTCCCTGCCTTTTATGTTGATCATGAGCATGAGATAAACATCTCCAGGGAGATCCTTGTCACCAACAAGGTGATGAAACAGTGTGTGAACCACATCCAGATAGGACAGGAGGAGATAGGGCATGGTTTTAATCACAGCAGGGCCGTTGCCATAGATGCCGGAGCACTCCTGATTATCGAAGGACGGGAGCAGGGGATTTCTGAGGGGATGATTGAAGACCTGATGGCGGCTGTCCATATTGCCGGATTACTTCATGATATTAAAAGGGGGGAGGAGGATCATGCTCTCCAGGGGAGTATCCTCGCGGAGAACCTGCTCGACTGTTTCGGGATAGCACCTCGGTTCAGAAGGTATGTTACCACGGCAATAAGGAACCACGAGGCCTTTGGCGAGCCCGTTCCTGCAGAGGACAGATTTGGTCAGCTCCTCAGCGATGTCCTCTATGATGCCGACAAGTTCAGGTGGGGTGTTGATAACTTTACCGGTATGGTCTGGGAGATGCTCGATTCCGGTTCCATCAGGACAGACCGGTTTCTTGAGAGATATGATGAGGGGCTTGAATACATTGCCAGAATAAAGGAGACCTTCCGCTCGGGTACAGGCAAGAAATACGGCCCTGAAATAATAGATACGGGTCTTGAACTCGGGAGGAGGCTCTACCCCTACATAAGAGAGCAGCTTTCAGGGAAGTAAACCAGTGGCAGGTTTCCCTGCCTATCCTTCCTCTGTTTTTTCCTTCATCTTCCTTTTATAGCCGCCCTCTCCGAAGAGGACACCCCTGAGCCAGCGGTGGGCAAACTGGAGTAACTCCACTTCGTCTTCCCTGATCAGGTCTATTGTATCCTGGTCCACCTCATACTCATCCAGGAACCGGCTTTCAAAGACAAAACTCCTGAAACTGTCCACGTCATAACTCGCCAGCAGGTAGAGCTGTTTTGTCTTTTCATCGGGGACGACCTGTGAGGCGAGGAGCTTCTTGCTCAATATTATATCAAGCCAGACCTTGTTAACGAAGTCGTACTTGTTGATCTCCTGGGAATTTCTCCATTCCCGGACTGTCCATTCCTTCTCCTCGTTATGACCCTCACAGTACCCCTCCTTGATGGGGAAAAAGAAGTCTCCCCCGCCAACCTCGGTGCTCTTCAGGATTCCGAACCCCAGGGGGTAATATCTGCAGGCCACGGGTCTGTCCGGGTATATGGTGCAGCCCTCTTTTGTGACAAAGGGGCATTTCTTGTCCTCAGTCATCCTGAGCATGAAGAGGGGGATCCGGGCCTTCTTCAGTTCCATCACCTGGCCATACATGGCAAGGAAGGCCCCTGAGGAGATATCAAGACGGTTTTTCATCCTCAGGACGTCATAGGGCGTAAGAAAGATATCTATTCTTCCACAACAGGATGTAAAGCATCCAAGCCCCTTGTGGCACTGGAAGCTGAACTTGCTGTCAAGGTCCATCTTGACGGGGATTACGGGACTGTTTCCCAATTCCTTTATTGTATCATCCATTTCAGATTGCTCCTTTCATTGCCTTACGTTGATGCCCTCTATTTTGACCGGTCAGGAAAGGGGGTGGGAGTACCGTGACCTTCAGTAGTGTTACCGGCATAGAATGAGGGAAGTTTCCTGAGAACTCTATTATACATAAAATCAGGCTGGAATTACCATACGACAGGAGGGAAAGGTGTATGAAGAAACAGGAAGATGGTGGCAGAATCTTATGAGGGTTTTCTTCGTGATCTTCGTGGTTTACTATTGCATATTCTGAGAGGAATTCAGGGTTTAACAGTGAGAAGACTCAGGGTGAGGGATTCCTTCAGATAACCCTCTTCCTGGAGCACCTGCAGATGGAAGTCGCACTCATAACAGGATGAAAGGCTTTCCACTGCTACACATTCTGCAAAGGATGCCCTGGACTTCCCATAGGTACCGGCCACAAGCCAGCATACCCTCCCGCCGTTGATACCGCCGTTTATACCGTGCATGGACCTGCTTCCGGCGGCAGGGCAGACCCCGAAGCGCTCTGCCTCCTTTCCTCCGGGCTCACGCCCGCAACCCTTGAATTCCCAGCAGTTTAATTTTCGCATTATTGCAGTCATAAAATTTCCAGAAATGACTGAGGTTATATAGATTTAGCAATATCGGAGCCAGGCCTAACATGCCGGTTTTAAAGCATTCCTTAGTGAAGTTTTTTGCAAAAATGCAAAACGGTTATGCATTTTTGCAAAAAACCTGACTCCTCACAACCTGTCAATCAAGTGGAGCGGATGCCCTTTTATTGAGAAAACCGATAGTTCATATAAGAAAATTGCCGTTACCATCCCCTATGCTGTAGAATTAAGGAAATTTTTCAGAAGGAGCTGAAATATGGATATCCACCACCTTAAGGTCTTTATGGCTGTGTACAGGAGGCGGAGTTTCTCAAAGGCCTCGAAGGAACTCCATCTGAGTCAGCCCACAGTGAGCGAGCATATAAAGAATCTTGAATCCGGTCTCGACTGCAGGCTCTTTGACCGTCTTGGAAGGAGCATCATACCAACGGAAGCTGCAGACCAGCTCTTTCTGATCGCAGAAAAGATCGTTGACGAGATGGACACATTGCCTGAGAAGATCCGCTCCGCCACAGATGTCCTGAAGAGGGTCGTCGAGATAGGCGCAAGCACCATCCCGGGCTCCTATATACTACCATCGGTTATTGCCGGGTTCGTCGATACGACTAAAAAGGCATCACAGGAAGGTGTCTCCTTCAGGGTGATTATCGGAGACACAGGAAGAATTACCGAAATGGTCCTGAACCACGAGATCTCCCTGGGTGTTGTTGGTGCCAGGATGGAGGACCAGAGGCTCTCCTTCACCCCCTTCAGAAAGGATGAACTTATCCTTGTGGCAGCTCCTGGAATGCTGAAGGCCGATACGATAGACCTTGCTTTCCTTGAGAGCATCCCCCTTGTGATGCGGGAGGAAGGCTCCGGGACGAGAAAGACCATGGAGATGGCCCTTGCCAGAAAGGGGATTAATCCTGACGGGTTGAGTGTATCAGTGCTTACAGGTTCTACAGAGGCAGTCAAGGAGTGTGTGAAGGCCGGCCTTGGGGCGTCCTTTCTCTCCGGGGTTGCGGTCCGGGATGAGCTAAAGAGAGGAGTGCTGAAGGAGGTCAGGGTGAAAG
>WFTX01000254.1 GCA_015485235.1 Nitrospirota bacterium
CTCCCCTTATCACCTCATGGCCCTTACCGATACCATCGATGCTTATCTGGATCTCTTCGAACGAAAGATCCCTCAGTCTTTTTTCTGTAAGCAGAAGACCGTTGGTAAGGAGAACCTTTCTCAGGGGATAGGTCCGGAGATACTCATTCAGGTCCTCGAACTCAGAGTAAATCAATGGCTCTCCTCCCGAAATCAGGACCCTGAGCCCCTGGATCCGCTCGAATTCTTCAAGCCCCCTCACAACCAGTTCAAGGGGAAGTTCCTTCCCCCCTGACTCCCCGATGTAACAGTGTCTGCAACGGAGGTTGCACCGGTCCGTGAGAAGGAGTTCCAGATATCTTAAAGAGGGAATGGGTGACTGCCTTATGGTTTCAGGCCTTCTTTCACTCCTTTCCTTCCGAAGGATCCCCTCATCAATGCAGAACCGGAGAAAATCCCTGTCCTCTGTAAAGCAGCCGTCCTCTCCGGCACACTCAAGAAGAAAGGAAAACCCCCTCTCGTCCAGTTCATAGAGTTCATCCTTTTTCACGTCATAAAGGGAAGGTTCTTCAAGCCTTCTGAGTATCAGGTCTGGCGAAAGGTGGTATTTGAGCTGGATTTCAGACATGGAAAGGCCGGGCCTTACTCATGATGGAGGTAAAATTCTTCCTTCAATGACCGGGCCATGAGCTCCTGGACCGCTGATCCAGGATCCTTCCCCTCATGGATAACGCGGTAGACCTGCTCTACAATCGGCATCTCCACCCCTTCTCTTTCAGCAAGCTCATAGGCTGACCGGGATGTCTCTACACCCTCGGCTACCGCCTTCATACCGGAGAGGATCTCCTTGAGGGAAAGACCTTCCCCCAGTTTCTTCCCCACAGTATAATTCCTGGAGAGATTCCCGGTACAGGTAAGCACCAGATCACCCATCCCGCTCAGGCCGGAGAATGTCTTCTCCCTGGCACCGAGCCTTACACCCAGCCTTGTCATCTCCGCAAGCCCCCTCGTTATCAGGGCTGCCCTGGCATTGAGCCCGAGTCCAAGGCCGTCCGATACACCGGAGGCTATGGCTATCACATTCTTGAGCGCTCCACCAAGTTCTACGCCGATAAGGTCATCATGGGTATACACCCTGAAGTAATCCGTATTGAAGACCTCCTGGACGAGGAGACCCGCTGTAACATCCTCTGCTGCAAGGGTAACGGCGGTGGGAAGCCCTCTTACTACCTCCTTGGCAAAGCTCGGGCCGGAGAGAACCATGATCTCGTTCTGGAAGAGCTCACGCATTATTGAGGAGACAGTCTTGAGGGTCCCCTTTTCTATCCCCTTTGAGGCACTTATAAGGACTGCATCCTTTTCGATGTATGGTCCGGCCATCCCCAAAACTGATCGAATAAACTGAGTCGGCACAACAAAGAGCACATAACGGGATCTGTGCAGGGCCTCCTCCATGTCACTCGTTATATTCACATGTTCCGGTATCTCAACATCCGGCAGATAGACCTCATTGATCCTGCTTTCCCTCATCCTGGCGGCAAGCTCTTCCTCATAAACCCAGAGGGATACATCAAAGTCCTTCCCTGCAAGCAAGACCGTCAGGGCCGTTCCCCAGCTTCCTGCTCCTATGACTGAGATGTAACTCACAACTTCTTCTTCACCTTTGCCCAGGTATCCCGGAGTGTTACGGTCCGGTTAAAGACCGGATTATCATCTATTGTATCCCTATCGACACAGAAATATCCAAGCCTCAAAAACTGGAATATATCTCCTGGGCTTGCGTCCTCAAGCGAAGGCTCCGCTTTGCATGACTTAAGGATCTTGAGGGAGTCAGGATTCAGACAGTCAATAAAATCAGGGCATTCTTTCCTGTCGTCAGGGTTTGCCACCCTGAAGAGCCTGTCGTAAAGCCTGACCTCAACATCTATTGCATGTGGGGCTGAGACCCAGTGAAGCCTTAACCTTTCTCTGCTGTGTTGAACCACTTCGTGACTCAGGATCATATGTGCAATAAAGGGTGGTAATGCGACCTGTTTCAGGGTCTTTTTCATAGTCTTCACACTTTATTATGTAGGCATGTTTAAGCCTTACCTCACGACCGGGGGCAAGACGGTAAAACTTCTTTGGTGGCTCTTCCATAAAGTCATCTGCCTCGATATAAAGCTCTCTTGAAAAGGGCACCTCCCGTGTTCCTGCATTCGGCTCTTCAGGGTTGTTAACAGCCTCTACATACTCAACTGCGTCTTCCGGATAGTTTGTAATAATCACCTTTATCGGGTTCAGGACTACCATTACCCTCGGGCATCGTTTATTGAGGTCGTCTCTCAGGCAGTGCTCAAGCAGTTCAAAATCCACTATGCTGTTTGCCTTTGCCACTCCGATCCGGTCACAGAACGTCCTGACAGCCCAGGGTGTGTAGCCCCTTCTTCTGAGGCCTGCGATAGTTGGCATCCTGGGATCATCCCAGCCACTTACATGTCCCTCTTCAACAAGGCGGGTGAGTTTTCTCTTACTGAGCACTGTATAACTCAGGTTGAGCCTTGCAAACTCTATCTGCCGGGGATGATAAAGTCCCAGTTCCTCGAGGAACCAGTCGTAAAGGGGCCGGTGGTCCTCGAACTCAAGGGTGCAGAGTGAATGGGTGATCCCCTCAAAGGAGTCCGAAAGGGGGTGGGTAAAATCATAAGTGGGGTATATGCACCACTGGTTGCCGGTTCTGTGGTGGCTTGCCTTGATTATCCGGTAGATCACGGGATCACGCATGTTTATGTTCCCCGATGCCATGTCGATCTTAGCCCTCAGAACCTTCTCCCCTTCAGCAAACTCACCCCTCCGCATCCTTTCAAAGAGGTCAAGGTTCTCTTCAACAGAGCGGTTTCTATAGGGGCTTTCCTTTCCAGGCTCGGTAAGGGTTCCACGGTATTTGCGGATCTCTTCGGCAGAAAGGTCGTCCACATAGGCCTTGCCTTTTTTGATGAGTTCTACTGCACACTCGTATAGCCTGCCAAAATAGTCAGAGGCATAGTAGAGCCGGTCTTCCCAGTCAAAACCCAGCCAGCGGACATCCTCGATTATCGAGCTTACATACTCCTCTTCTTCTTTAAGTGGGTTGGTATCATCAAACCTGAGGTTGCAGAGACCGCCGTATTTCCGGGCAATGCCAAAGTTCAGGCAGATCGACTTTGCATGACCAATATGGAGGTAGCCGTTCGGCTCGGGAGGAAAGCGGGTGTGCACCCTTCCACCGTACTTGCCGGTTTCAAGGTCTTCTTCTATGATCTTTTCTATGAAGTTTTTTATTTCCTGTTTCATTCCTTAATTTCCTCACATAATATAAAGGTTTTTCTACTTCTTTGTAATCCTTCCATAAACCAAAGAGTTCATCTCTATATTATTTATTAATGAAGAACCCTGCGGCAAGACCGCAGGGTATCTTCGATATGCTCGATA
>WFTX01000255.1 GCA_015485235.1 Nitrospirota bacterium
CTCCAACATAAGGGTTTACGTCCCTCCCGGATCACCGTTCACCGACAGGGCAGACGGGGTGATATACCTGGACGGCAGGAATCTTGAGGGGAGGAGATAATAGAGCTGGGAAACATAACCAGCCCCTCTGCCCAGGCCCTGCTATATCAGGTGGTCAGGGAACTGGACGACTACACAATCGAGGACATAATGGACAGGGTTGAGGAGATCAAGAACAGCAGCAAGTCTGTGCTTCTCGGGGCACTTACAAAAATACAGAAGTCCGGACTATTCTCCGACAATCCTACTCCCATCGACATACTCCTGCAGAGGGGGAGAGCAGTTATCCTCGACATGCGTGGCGTTGACCCCGCATATCAGGACCTGATCGTTGCGAGAGTTTGCGGCAAGCTCTTCGAGATGAGGAAGAGAGAGGAGATTCCTCCGGGGATGATAGTCATCGAGGAGGCGCACAATTTCATTCCGGAGAGGGGTTTCGGGAAGGCGGTCTCCACCCAGATACTGCGAACCATAGCAAGCGAGGGCAGGAAGTTTGGCTTGGGACTGATGGTCATCAGCCAGAGGCCTGCGAGGGTGGACAAGAACGTCATAAGCCAGTGCAACACCCAGATAATCCTCAGGCTGACAAACCCCAACGACATCAATGCGGTGAGGAAGGGTGTGGAGGGTCTGACGGCTGAGATGGTCGAGGACATAAAGCGCCTTCCCCCCGGAAATGCGGTGATTGTCAGTCCAGAACTCGAGCGCCCGGTTATCGTAAGAATAAGGGTCAGAAAGAGCAGGCATGGACACGCGGTTGAGGTTTTCGGAGAGAGGACGAAGACGAGCGGAAAGAAAGGAGGCGCTGATAGGAAAGGTGCGGGGAAGGAGAGGAGGGATGGTGGTTTTCTGAAGAAAATATTTGGTGGTTGATATGCCGGATTACTTGGTGGTTCTTCAGGGCGCGTGGGTTGTTAGAAAGGCCAAGAGCGTTGGGGATGCCATGAACATAGCCGTTGCCGAGGCGGGCAAGAGGCTCAGCCCCGATCTGGACTTTGTGGACATAGATGTTGGAGACACTGAGTGCCCCCACTGCCACGCTCCGCTGAAGAGCGTGTTTATGGTCGCGGGAATGGCACTTGTCGGGCTGATCTTCGAGATGAAGGTCTTCAACGCCCAGAGTGAGGAGCATGCGGCAAAAATAGCGAAGTACGAGATTGGCAAGAGGTTGCAGAGGGTTCCGCTTGAGGTGATTGAGGTCAGAAGGATCTGAACAGGGAAGGTCAGGGCAGGACAGAAAGGTTCAGACTTTCAGCATCTTTTCTCAACCTTCTGTCATATGTTGCAAGTCCACCATATTTTTCAGCAACCGCCAGAATTACCATATCGTTGAACCTACCGGGTCTGTCCATCAGCTCGAGTGCTCTTTTCGTAAATCTGCCATTATCTCCAACGATGATGTTCCTATGGCTGTCAATGATGCTCCTGACGACCTTCTCAATTTCATCTTTCTCAAATTTTCTGTCTCTGAAAAACCAGTAAAGCTCGTAAAGAACTATGCCCGGAACGATCCATTTTTCCTGTGAGGAAAGGATGCTCCTTGCCCTATTATGAAAGTCTGAGTCCTGTAAAACAGCGTAAATAAACACATTGGTGTCAATCACTGTCCCCTTCATTTCTCATCCCCTTTCTGATGCTTGCCTCAATATCCTCAACAGAGAGATTCTGCCCCCCTTTCAGAACAGGAAGTTCGAGGTCTTCTTTTCTCAGGATTATCCTGTCGTTCTCCACATCCACCACGAGGATGTCTCCTACATTTATCTGGAGCTTCTCCCTAATTTCTTTCGGAATAGTAATCTGATAATTCTGATCGACTATCAGGTTTTTCCGATAGTCGTACTTCCTCAGGTTTTCAGGAATCATTCCCCATCACTGGATTTTACTACATCAGCTACCTATTTCACAATTTTGCTGAATCCGGTCATTCACCTGTGAAAGACGGAAAGTCATAAAAATGAAAAAGTGGACTCGCCGGGATTTGAACCCGGGGCCTCCGCATTGCGAATGCGGCGCTCTGCCTCTGAGCTACGAGCCCTTAGGAAGGAGGCTATGTCTTTGATTATATAACTTA
>WFTX01000256.1 GCA_015485235.1 Nitrospirota bacterium
ATCCAGGACAGAGCAGTCATTCACCTCGAAGAGGACTGAGTTGACGATCCCTGTCAGCGCGAGGATCTTTCCTTCCGGATCAGTAGCCCGTTTAAACCTTTCATGGGCACTTTCAAAAAACCTCCTTGCCCTCTCCGGGTCATGGGGAAGGGTACAATTGCCCTTCAGATAGAGTAGATGAGGGTTGGTGTTTTGTAAATCTTCCGGCAGTGAATTAATCAGTCTGAGAAGGCCCTGTTCCCTGCCCTGGGAGAGGAAATCCCCTGCATGGCTGATGATCAACCGGGCGACCTCCTCCCAGTGGCCTGCCTCGATGTTCAGGGATATGGCGCCTTCGTAATCCCCGCTGTCTCTCAATATCTCTGCTGCCTTCCTCCGGAGGGCATTGATCTCTGCACGGCTGTATCTGTCTGAGAGTGCCGAAAGAAGGAACCCCCGGAAGAGGGGGTGGAGTTTATATCTCATCCCCTCCCTGAAGAGTCTGCTTATAAAGAAGTTTTTCCTCTCCATATCCTGCAAGATTGTTCCTGCTGCAGGATTGCTGGTGAGCGCTTCTGCCATGGAAGGCGTCATCTCAGGAAGCGCCGAGACCTTCATCAGGAAGTCCCTTGTGTCATCATTGATCCTGTGAAAGACCTCCCTTGAGAAGAAGTCAAAGAGGGTGCCAGGTGTCCTGAGAGCCATTTGAGGAAGGGTATCAGGTACCTTTGAGAGGTACTCAGTGAGCACTATGATCCCTGCAACCCAGCCCTCTGTGTATTCAAACAGTTGTTCAGTCCTTCCCTCCTTCAGGGTTAATGACCTTGCCTTCAGAAAACCACCCAGTTCTGCCCTCGTAAACATGAGTTCCTTCCCCTCTATGAGCCTCATCAACCCGTATGCCCTGAGACGGCTGTAGTGCCCGGGAGGCATGTCCCTGCTTATGACGATGATCCTTATGCCCTCAGGAAGCATCTCCATCGCCATCCTCAGGACCTCATGCAGGGGTGATTCAGCAGGGGCATCCTGGTAGTTATCGATGACTACCAGGAAAGGTGATGGGAGTCCTGAATAAAGGGTGTCAAAGAAAATCCTGGTGTACCTTACAATATCCCCCCTGTATTCTGCACCAAAGGCAGGGAGAGCAATCCCGGGGTATTGAGTGTTTATGTACTGCCTTACATGGTAAAAGAATGTGGCTATGTCAGAGTCGGTTTCATCTGCCTGATACCAGAGGGTGGGAAGCCTTCTTTTCTCTGTATAACTATAGATGAGACTGGTCTTTCCCGTGCCCGGAGAACCGCTTACCCATACCGCAGGGGATGATAAAGACTCATCAATCAGCCTGAAAAGCCTCTTTCTTGGAATGATGTCCCTGAGGGCAGGCCTCGATATCTTATATATGTATCCATTAGTAGTGCCCACCAAAATATTACCACCCTGTTACCCAAATAATACTATATCAAAACAAAATTTGTCACCAGAACCATCCTCACTCTTTCCATGTATGAGGGCAAAAATCTCGCTTTTTTCTCGCAAACTGTCTGGTATAATGGGGCGAAAAGGCCGGGGAGGTGAGAGATGAAGACACAGGGGAATTGATGTGTGGTGTTTTTTTCTCAAAACAAAATCAAAAAGGAGGTAAGGATGATGAAAAGGTTATTCACGATTGTTTTATGCACCCTCATGGTACTTGTGGCAGGTATGGCATGGTCAGCCCAGCAGACAGCGCAAATGCAAATCACCGCACAGGTTCCACAGGCAGTAACCGTGAGTGTAACAAACCTTGACTTCGGGAATCTGAGTTTTAGCAGTAACACGCCCGCCCAGTCCACCATCACGGTGACCGCCTCAAACGGAGTGAATTATAGTATCGGGATAGACGGGGGACAGCATGTTGGTGGTGGACGACATTTACAAGACTCTGGTACCAATCAGGTGTTATACGAGTTGTTTATGGATAGTTCATATGCTAACACGTGGGGTGATGACTGTGCCGGTGGCACCTACACCATGGGCGGGTTAGCAACCTGTATGACCGGTCTTACAGGCACAGGTTCCGCCCAGAGTCATACTGTCTATGGGTTAATAACCACGCTTGCCCCAACCCAACCCGCAGGTTCTTACACCGACACAGTAACCGTCACGGTGGTGTATTAGATCATGGAGGCAGGGTTGAGGCAGAGGGGATTGCTCATTATTGTGTTCGTTGCCCTGAGCCTCCTCATCCCGCAGGGCGGGGAGGGGTCTTCACTCCTCCTCAGCCCTGTGAGGCTGTTTCTCAGGCCAGGGGCAGTGACCGCCGAACTCAGGCTCACGAACCAGTCAGAGGAGGCGATGCACCTTCAGGCAGACATCATGTCATGGGAGCAGGACGAGAGGGGAAGACCGGTCTATGGCAAACAGAAGGAGGTGGTCATCTTTCCAAGGATAATGAAGATCGAACCCGGTGGTGAGGCGGTCATAAGGCTCGGGTTCCGGGGTAAATGGCCCATGAAGGAGAAGGCATACAGGATATTCCTGAGGGAACTGCCCGTGAAGAGACCCGGTGAGAAGGTGGTGAAGATGCTCATCAATGTGAGCAGCCCTGTCTTTGTTGTGCCTGAGAGGGAGTCTCCCGGGATGGAGGCAGGTGAGGTCATGGTCAGGTCGGGGAAGGTGGTTGTCCCTGTAAAGAGCACGGGAAACATCCATATCACGGTAAAGAAGGTGAGTCTCCGGGGGTATGACCCTGATGGGAAGGTGGTCCTCACAGGGGAGTCAGGCGGCTGGTATGTCCTGCCCGGCAGGGTGGTGCCCTTTGGTGTTGACATCCCTGCGGAGGGATGCAAGGGGGCAGAGAGGTTTGAGATAATTGTGGAGACAGAGGAACTCGAACCGGTAACGCTACCCCGCTCTCCAGAGGTCCTTCACTGTAAGAAACACTGATGAGGGCAGTAATCACCTGTCTCATCCTTCTCCTTCTCCTTCCCCTTACTGTGATGGCAGAGGAGGAGGCGGTCCTCCGTGCAGTGGTAAACGGGCAGGAGATGGGTTCGTTCTTTGTTACCATCACGGATCAGGGCGATATC
>WFTX01000257.1 GCA_015485235.1 Nitrospirota bacterium
CGTGTCAGAGGGAAAAAGTTCCTGTCCTGCAGCAGGACAGATTGGCCAGAAGGCAGGTCTCAGGAATAATGGAAGGGGAGGGGGATCATCTCCCCCTCCCCATGTGTTGTCTCTCAAAGAATCGCTCAATCCGGGTAAAATAGTATCATCTCATCAGGGATCGCCGTCTCAGCACACCGATCCCTCCTGCTCCAAGAAGTCCCATAAGCAACAGGATCCCCCACTGATTGATGGCTGGTACGGCCGTAACGGCAGCCTGGGCGGGCTCGAGTTCATATGCCCCCATGTCAGCAATGGCGGTTCCGTTTCCGTCACCATCCTGTGGCCGTGCTCTGCCCCTCTGGTCTGTTGCAGGTGCGGACTGGTTGTCGGCACTGTCTATGGCAGGGCTTCCCGCAAGGAGGGCATGGGTAAGTGTGGGGCCGCCGTTGTCCTGAAGAGGACCCAGTGCCGGGTCAGTATCGGTGATATTGCCTGTTCCGGCCGGAAGGGTGCAAAATCCGGTATCTTCTATCAGGGTATAATTCAGTGTTGTTATGGTCCCGGCGCAATCAGGCCCCTGGGATGTGGCGGTATTATTGGCCATGATGCTGTTTCCGATATCCACAGGCCCGTTGATTGCGAGTCCGCCGCCAGTGTTTGCCGTATTGCTAACTATGGTGCTGTTGATAATGTTCATTGTTGTTTGGGTAGTGTTCAGGAGGGCTATTCCTCCACCTGATGTGGAAGACGTATTACCTGATACAGTCGAATTCACCAGGCTAAATGAACCTGCATTTGATGTAAGGCTGATGATACCGCCACCTCCGCTGCCTGAGGTGTTTTGTGTAAGAGTGCTACGGTAAATATTCAGGGTTGCATCCTCATTATAGATGCCTCCGCCGGAATCTGAGGCGGTATTCCCTGATACGGTGCTGTCATACATGTTCAGCACCCCGCCTGAAGAGTGATAGATTCCTCCACCGTCCCCATTATTTCCGTTTGTTGCCTGGTTCTCTGAGATTACACTCTCGTTAATCGTCAGACTCCCGCCGACACTTTGAATACCACCACCCGTATCAGTGCTTGCAGTATTGCCGGTTATAATTGTTCTGGTTACTTCCACCGTGCCGAGGCTGTTGGCAATCCCGCCACCTGATGCCGCGGTACAGCCAGAGACGATCGAGTCGGTAAGGGTAAGGGTGCCGTAGTTCAGGATGCAGCCCCCTATGAAGGATGAGGTAGCGGAGCCGTTGCTGACCATTACGCCGTTGAGCCTCAGAGTGCTGTTAGAGGAGACATGAAAAATCCTAAAAATGTTCGTTCCGGACCTTGTTATCAGGGTCTGTGAGGCACCGGTACCGCTTATGGTGATCTCGGTGGTTATGTCCGGAAGGCCGTTGTCTCCCTGGGTTGTATTGTCCACCGCCGTAAGAGTATAAGTTCCGGCAGGCACTGTGATGATATCAGCACCTGAACCTGCGGTACATCCATCAACAGCAGTATCCGAATTTGCTGCATCAATTGCTTCACCGAGGGTGCAGTCTCCCGTGTTTCCGGGTTTCTGGGCTGTTGTATTCACGGCTATGGTGGCAGCCCTGGCCGATAACGCAAGAAGGCTCATCAGACCGAGAAACACCATAACTATAAAGATAAATCTTTTCATTAAACCTCCTTGAATAACCTGTCCATCATTATCTGAGAGCCATCCGGGCAGTTCTGAGGCAGTCTTAAACCTCATCGTCCGTTACTTCCAAGGTTGTTTCCGCCAGTTATTTCCTAGGCCCCCTGCCATTACCTCCAAACACCTGCAGTTCACCTCCTTCCCCGTTTCAGTAAATGAAACTACCATGTTTTAAGTAAAAGGTTACAAGAATGTTATACCATATATGAGGTTACAAAAAGGTAACAGACGGTGCTACTGATGAGTTTTCTTTTTGCAGATGCCTCTTTTTTTGTATTGACGTCAATGCCGGACTTGACAGATCAGGCCTTCTAAACTTACTATTAAATACTCCATTTCCGGGGCGTAGCGCAGCCTGGTAGCGCACACGGTTCGGGACCGTGCGGTCGCTGGTTCGAATCCAGTCGCCCCGACCACCTTTTCCTTTTCGAGATCACAGATTACCTGTCCTGTGGGACTTCTTGCTCATCCCGCGCCATGTTCAACCCCTTGCCGGAGGAAGATCCCTCTCCCTTGACTATATTGAGTCCGGCTTAATCTACATGCATCGACTAATGTCATAATACTTGACAAAGATCTTATCAAATGCTATAATAAATATGACTAAGGAGAGTGAATGCCTAGCCCGTGGGGCGAACATAGTGAATATAACCCTTGGATTTGAACAGGGAAGAAGCTCTGCACTTTTATCTTTAGTCGTTTTGACAACGCAGGCTTCATCATGAATCATTGGAGGTGAATGTGGCTGCAGGGACAAAGGATTTATACGAGATGCTGGGGGTAAAAAAGGATGCCTCCCAGGATGAGATAAAGAAGGCATACAGGAAGCTTGCACGAAAATACCACCCCGACCTGAACCCCGGTAACAAGGAGGCAGAGAGGAAGTTCAAGGAGATAAACGAGGCCTATGACATCCTGGGAGACCCGAAGAGGCGGGCCGAGTATGACAGGCTCGGGCATGCAGCCTTTGGTGAGGAAGGGTTCGAGGGTTTCCGTTCTACCGGGTTCGGCACTGATGGATTTGAGTTCGGCGGGTTTGGTGATATCTTTTCCGATCTCTTCGGCTCTGGCAGGGAGTTCAGATCGGCACCCCTCAGGGGGTCCGATCTTGTGACACGCCTGAACCTGAATCTTGAGGATGCATTCAGGGGTGTGACAAGGAATATTACCGTTACGCGTGATATGCCCTGTACAAGATGTGGTGGAAAGGGGGCTGAGGGCTTTATCAGTTGTTCAGGCTGCGGTGGCACCGGGAGCATATCGGGCAGAAAGGCCTTTTTCAGTTTCAGTCAGACCTGTCCTGACTGTGGAGGCACGGGGCAGAAGCCCTCAAGGATATGTCCTGACTGCAGGGGGAAGGGTACAATTCTCAAGACTGAGAGGGTGAAGGTCAAGATACCGGCCGGTGTGGATAACGGTTCCAGGGTGAAGGTGCCCGGCAAAGGCGAGGCTGGCAGTGGTGGAGGCCCAAGCGGTGATCTTTACATAGAAATAACGCTCAATCCCCATCCACTGTTCAGGCGGGAAGGCAGTAATGTCCATATAGAGGTCCCCGTGACCGTCCCCGAGGCGGTCCTTGGGGGAAAGATCGAGGTGCCAACACTGGAAGGGGTTACAAAGATGACATTGCCCCCGAACTCCCAAGGGGGGCAGAAGTTTCGCCTCAAGGGCAAGGGGTTCCCCTCCCCAAGGGGCGGAAGCAGGGGGGACCAGATCGTAACAGTCAGGGTAGTGCCTCCCAGGGTACGGACCGATGAAGAGAAGAATCTCGTGAAGGCCCTTGAGAAACTTTATAAAGAGAATCCCCGCGAGAGGATGGTGAAGGGCAGATGGTAAGAAGGGACAGGAAGAGACCTGTTTACATGATAAGTGTCGTTTCGGAGTTGCTTGGTGTTCACCCCCAGACTCTCAGGCTCTATGAGAGGGAAGGGCTGATCAGGCCCAGGAGGGTGAACAGACAGAGACTTTACTCAGAGGAGGATATAGAAAGACTCAGCCTGATACTCGAACTGACAAGGGACCTTGGTGTGAACAAGGCGGGAGTGGAGATCATACTCAGGATGCGCAAGAGGCTGATGGCACTCCAGAACGAGCTGGAGCGGATGCTCGGCTGTCTTGAAGGTGACATGAGGAAGGAGTTCGAGAGAAGGATAAGGAAGATACTCTCGGAGTAGAAAGACAGGCTGAGGTTTGAAACTCAATAACTCAATAACTCAATAACCTAATAACTTAACAACGTAGTATCTTTATAACGTAGAAACTTTAAATAAATGGAGGTTTCGATATGAGAATGGACAAGTTGACCATAAAATCGCAGGAGGCCCTTCAGGAGGCCCAGAGGTATGCCGAGGGAAAGGGCAATCAGGAACTCCAGCCTGAGCATCTAACATGGGCATTGCTTTCCGATGAGGAAGGCGTACCTGTCCAGATACTCAGGCGGGCCGGTGTTGACCCCTCGATGATAATCAGAGACATAGACGAAGAGGTGAACCGCTTTCCCAAGGTCTCCGGTGCAACCCCCATGGGGCAGATCTATGTCTCTCCCAGACTGAAGGATGTCCTGGAAGGGGCGATGCAGGAGGCTGAACACCTTAAGGACGAGTATGTGAGTACAGAGCACCTCTTTCTCTCCGTGCTCAGGAATGACGGAAAGGCAGCGGAGGTGCTCAGGAGATACGGGCTCAGTGAGGATAAGGTGCTGGGACTGATGCAGGAGATAAGAGGTGCCCAGAGGGTTACCGATCCAAATCCGGAAGAGAAGTACCAGGCCCTTCAGAGGTATGCCAGGGACCTGACCGAACTGGCCAGCAAGGGTAAACTCGACCCCGTGATCGGGAGGGATGAGGAGATAAGAAGGCTGATGCAGGTCCTTGCCAGAAGGACCAAGAACAATCCCGTTCTCATAGGCGACCCAGGGGTGGGGAAAACGGCCATAGTTGAGGGTCTGGCCCAGAGGATAGTCTCCGGTGATGTGCCAGAGACACTCAGGGACAGAAAGGTCATCGCCCTTGACATGGGCTCGCTTATTGCCGGGTCAAAATACCGCGGTGAGTTTGAGGAGAGATTGAAGGCGGTCCTGAAGGAGATTGAACAGGCAGAAGGGAGGATCATCCTCTTTATTGATGAACTTCATACACTCGTCGGTGCTGGTGCGGCTGAGGGTGCTATAGATGCCTCCAACATGCTCAAACCCGCTCTGGCCCGAGGTGAGTTGAGATGCATAGGGGCGACCACCCTGGATGAATACAGGAAATACATAGAGAAGGATGCAGC
Source organism: Nitrospirota bacterium (assembly GCA_015485235.1). GTDB lineage: Bacteria > Nitrospirota > Thermodesulfovibrionia > Thermodesulfovibrionales > JdFR-85 > WFTX01. Next base: position 4,937 of record WFTX01000257.1, read on the forward strand.
CCTTGAGAGGAGGTTCCAGCCGGTGCTGGTGGGGGAACCTTCTGTGGAGGATACCATCTCCATCCTGAGGGGGTTGAAGGAGCGGTATGAGGTTCACCATGGTGTGAAAATCAAGGACTCCGCCCTTGTGGCGGCTGCCGTGCTTTCAAACAGGTACATCTCCGACAGGTTTCTTCCGGACAAGGCCATAGACCTGATAGACGAGGCTGCAGCACGGTTGAGGATGGAGATAGACAGCATGCCCGTGGAGCTGGACGAGATAGAACGGAGGCTCAGGCAACTGGAGATAGAGAAACAGGCCGTAATGAAAGAAGACTCCCCGGATGCAAAGGAGAAGCTGGAGAAGATACAGAAGGAGATGGCGGAACTTGAAGAGCAGAGGTCCGGCCTGAGGGCCCAGTGGCTTTCGGAGAAGGAGATAATCCAGAAGATAAGGTCTCTGAAGGAAGAACTGGAAAATACCAGGATAGAATCGGAGAGGGCGGAAAGAGACGGTGACCTTGCAAGGGCGGCCGAGCTTCGTTACGGAAAGATGACAGAACTCCAGAATGCCCTGGAGGAGGAAAGTCAGCGGCTTCAGGAACTCCAGTCACGCCGGAGGATGCTGAAGGAGGAGGTTGATGAAGAGGACATAGCAAGGGTGGTCTCCAAGTGGACAGGTATACCCGTTGAGAAGATGCTCGAAGGTGAGAGCCAGAAGCTGATCCATATGGAAGAGAGGCTGAGGGCACGCGTGGTCGGGCAGGATGAGGCGATCGCCGCTGTCTCCGATGCTGTAAGAAGGGCGAGAGCCGGGATCCAGGACCCGAACCGGCCGATTGGTTCGTTCATCTTTCTCGGGCCTACCGGTGTGGGCAAGACCGAACTCGCAAGGGCCCTTGCCGAATTCCTCTTTGATGATGAGAATTCGATGATCAGGATTGACATGTCTGAGTATCAGGAGAGGCACACCGTCTCAAGGCTCATCGGCGCACCTCCAGGCTATGTGGGATATGAGGAAGGAGGCCAGCTCACCGAGGCGGTCCGGAGAAGGCCCTATTCGGTGATACTGCTTGATGAGATCGAGAAGGCCCATCCAGAGGTCTTCAACGTACTTCTCCAGCTCCTTGACGACGGGAGGCTGACGGACGGACAGGGCAGAACGGTGGACTTCAGGAACACCGTGGTGATCATGACATCAAATATCGGGAGTCAACACATACAGGAGATCCTCGAGGAAAGGGAGAAAAGGCCCGAGGCATACTGGACCCCTTCAGACGATGAGGAGATAAAGAGACGGATTATGGATGACCTGAAGTCCTTCTTCAGGCCTGAGTTCCTGAACAGGGTTGACGAGATAATCATCTTCAACCCGCTGAGCAGGGAGATGCTCAAGGAGGTTGTGAAGATACAGGTGGAGAGGATGAAGACCTATCTCCGGGAAAAGAGGATTGACCTTACACTCACGGACAGGGCGGTGGAACACCTTGCAGAGGCCGGGTATGATCCCGTTTACGGTGCACGTCCCCTCAAGAGGGCTATCCAGAGGATGGTGCTTAACCCTCTGGCAAAGCATCTCCTTGAAGGGAGCTTTGGTGAGGGGGATCATATAGAGGTGGACTACAGAGACGGGTCCATAGTCTTTGAGAAGGTGGAGGAGGCCGAGCTGGTGAGTTGACAGGCCAGGATGATATGTTCAAGTAATGTTGCATAAACCTGAATGTTGCCTGAAAAGGAGGTCCGGCAGGGGTAATACCCTTACGGATCTCCCAACGCAATATGGTGTGATTCCAGGGGTGTGTTCTGAATTTTTCATTATAAAGCTCCGGTTGTGTCTGAGTAGAGAAAGCTCGATACGAGTCCTGCGGATCTGTTATGGACGGAGCCTTAACAGGCTTGATTAATGGTATAAAGGATGTTTGGAGTAGAAAAGGCCGTTCGGTTTCTGCCGAGCCGACACAGTGATGCGCTTACATGAACCACCATGTATTGATAATGAAAAATTCAGAACACACCCCTGGACAATCATATAAACAGAAGAGGTCCGGTAAGGTTGATCTGAAGACCTTTGGTCTTCAAAAAAAGGGGCATGGCCCGCACAGGAAAGGAGGTGTTGGGATATGTCAGTCATGAAATGGTCTCCAATGAAGGAACTGGAGGATATGAGGCGTGATATGGAGAGGCTCTTTGAGGAGTTCTTCGAGCCGGTCAGGAGAAGACGGAGATGGTGGGGCAGAGCCCTGGAAGGTGGTATGATGGTCCCGAACT
>WFTX01000258.1 GCA_015485235.1 Nitrospirota bacterium
GAGGTAAAAAAGGAGTACAGGGATAAGGAGAAAGAGGAGGAACGATATCCTTGCACATCGCCTTATACGCATAGAGGTATATGATAACATACCCGTATTGAAGGATTACTTTCATTACTTGCACACAGGGCATATTCACGAAACGGGAGATCCAGCAATGGGAGAGAGGAGGAGCCCTTTCGGGGCTTCTCCCCTCTGAAAAGAAATTCTACAGGGCACCCGTCATCAGGAAGACGGTGCCGGAAATGACCTGGCTACAGCGTCCCTGAGAACTGCCACATATAATAATCGGATGTACTGAAATCAAATGCAGCAGGGGAAGTCCCTGCTGGAACTACAAGTACATAAACCGTATATTCGCCAGAAGGCAGTGTGCTGACAGGCATTATAAAGACCGTTTCACTGACAGGGCCGGATGTGTTAGTCTTCCATGCTTCCGGAGATGACATATCAAGTGCAACGATCGTATTGTCAGACTTGATGACCTGGAGTCCCTGCCCCGGCACATCAATCACGATGTATATGTCAACATTCCCTTCAAACTCACCAAAGCCCACCTGGAAGGTCACATTTCCGGATGAAACATCGCCGACCCCCACGGGCCTCGCACTATCAGGGTTTAACGAGATCACGGGTGTTTCCACAGGGAAGTGCGATTTTACAGTCGGACCGGAAGGAAGGGGCATCTTGGACGCCGAACTTGAGGTAAAAACTGCTGTCACACTGGTATCTGAAGCCATGCTTACTACACAGGTTGCACTGCTTCCTGAACAGGCCCCGCTCCAGTGGCTGAATGTCCAGCCCGACGCTGGATTGGCGGTCAGGGTTACATCAGTCCCGTAGTTGAACTCATAGCAGTTTGAGCCACAACTCCCGGAGGCAGAGGGAGAAACATCCACCCCCCCGGAGCCGTTGATATTCACCTGCAGGTTATACCTGGCAGGATACCCCTTGTAGGCCACAAGGAAATAGTTGTTGTTTGCATCGCTCCCGGCAATAATTACATCACCTGTGTTCATGTTTATAGCAAGATCCCCCGGCACTTCATTTACACTTGAATCGCCATAGATGCTGTCCCAGAGAACGTTCCCGCTGCTGTCAAGCATGGAGACCCTTGCCTGAATATCCGACCCGTTGTCCCTCTCGGAAAGTATGGCTACATTGTCATGAGAGTCAACTTCAATATCATAGACCTTGTCATCAATACTGTTGCCTGAATCTATCTTTTTGGTCCAGTTCTGTGTTCCGTCCGGTGCAAAGGAATAGACGGTGATATCGTAGCCGTTACCATCGTCGGCATTTACTCCCACAATTATGTTGTCAGCCGAATCGACCGTCACTGCAGACACATAGGCATTGCTCGATAGTTCCTTGCTCCAGATAACCGAACCTGACGAGTCATAAAGGACCACAAGCCCCTTTCTGATGCCCAGGCTGTTATACGAACCTGCCGCCACAACATTGTCATTGCTGTCAACAGCCATATCATACAGTGTCGCGTCGTCGGGACTGCCAAGAAGACCAGACCCGGATCTGGTCTTGGTCCAGTTTTCACCCCCGCTTTTGTTATATGAAACAATCCTCCATTCATCATAGTATACATCCCACGTACAAGCAGGCCATCCCCACATCATACATTCATATGCCCGGACCGTACCGCCGACGATCACGTTGTCTGAAGAGTCAACAACCATCCTGTCAACCCAGTCGTTGCCATGACCGCCACTGTAACTGTCGGTCCAGCGGGACCCGCCCATGGAGTTGTATGAGATAAGGTTCCAGTTATAGTCTGCATTCTTGTGTTCTCCACCGCCATATACATTGTCATCACTGTCAATGGCAATATGATAAAGATAATCCCGGCCTGATCCTCCACCGGACTTCTGCCAGTTAAGGGAACCATCAGATGGATCCACTGCAAAGATGGACCAGTCACTGTCTCCGGCATTGGAAAAATCCCCACCTGCAATTATCGTGTTGTCAGAAAGCAGCTTTAACGTATGAATGTGGTCATCGCCGCCATTGTCGAAGGACTTTTGCCAGTTAAGGGAACCGTCTGAGGCGAAACTGTAAAGCACCATGTTCTCATCTGAAGCCACTCCGGTCCCTCCCAGTACTATATTACCATTGCTGTCAATTGCAAGAGATGGACTATAGTACAAACTGCCCTGCATCGACTTTGACCACTTCACTGTACCCGTTCCCGTGAAGACCCAGGGTGGTATGGGGATTATAGTAAAACCGGGATCAATGGGGATGAACGGGGCTGCAAAGAGGTTCCCTGTAACAAACAACACAACCACCACCATTACAATCATCTCTGACAATCTCTTTTTCATAGCCTTCCCTCCTGCGAGAAGAAAATTCAACCGGGCCAAGGACCCGCATCTTGTTCTGACTCAGGGATCTATGCTCCCTTGTATCTTCAACTTCCTATCTCCTATCATATAAGTATATTATATGAGGTAAAAGGTTCAGTCAATATCAGCCAGAATGAACATTTATGAAATTTAATCTCCCAGAGACAGAAAAGACACTCATCATCGCGCCCCATCCTGATGATGAGCTGATAGGCTGCGGGGGAAGCATTCTCCTTTACAGGGAAAGAGGGACTCCTGTGGATCTGCTCTTTCTGACAAGGGGTGAAAATATCGAAATTGATGCTGAAGTTAGAAGGAAGATACCTGATGTGGGTGCCCTCAGACAGGCAGAGGCTGAACGGGTGGCATCCGAAGCAGGCTTTAACCATCGATTTTTTAACTTTCCGGACGGTGGGCTGGACACCCGCCTGACTGAACTCCAGACAAAGGTCGCAGATATCATAGATGAAACTAAAGCCGGGATTGTATTTGTCCCCTCCCCGATTGAGCCCCATCCCGACCACCGGGCTTCAGCACTTATGATGCTAAAACTGGTGTATGAACTCAAAAGGTTCAGACTTGCCTTCTATGAGGTGGGAGAGCCGATCAGGTACAACACCCTTGTGGATATAAGTTCCGTTGCGGAAAGAAAAAAGGCCCTGTTCAGATATTACAAGACAAGCTCCTACAATAAACCAGACCTTTTTGCTGACGCTGCATTGGGTTTGAACCTCTACAGGTCACTCCAGCTTGTCAAAAGGGGATACTACGAGTCATTCCTCGTTATGGATCATACCTTCAACCTCTCAGACCTGGAACGATGGCTTACCTTCGACCTCAGAAGGGGTTTCAAAAATCTTTGAATTTAGCCCCCCTGATCAGTTATCATAATCCTGTTTTAATAAAAGGAAGATACTCACCAGTTACCTTATTGCTTTCAGCCAGAACCATTTTAGTCGTATCGACAATCAGATGAAACGGAAGATCAATCTTCTCATATATTTTACCAAGAGGGATATTCAGTCCAGGTATGCGGGATCATCCCTTGGACTGGTCTGGACGTTCTTTCTTCCCCTGCTGCAGATCGGACTGTTCTGGTTCGTTTTCTCCCTGATAATGGGGGCAAGGCCCTATGCCCGGACGAGTGTTCCCTATGTCTATTTCCTCTTCTCTTCGTTTTTCTTCTGGCTTGCCTTCTCTGAAGGGCTGATCCGGGCCTCCTGGTCAGTACTTGAAAATGCAGAACTCGTCAAGAAGGTCAATTTCCCCTACGCCATACTCCCCATAGCCACTACAACATCAACCTACCTGCATCACATCATCGGGTTCGTCATCTTTTTCATTGTCTATCTTTTTATAAAGGGTCTTCACACAAACTATCTGTTCCTGATTCCTGTCTTCTCTCTCCAGTATCTCTTCTCCATCGGACTCGGACTGCTGCTTGCATCCATCAGTCCATACATCAGGGACATCAATCAGGTCCTCGGGTATATCATGCAGGGGCTCTTTTTCCTCTCCCCCATCATATACAGCATCGAGGCCATGCCGGAGAAGCTCCGGTTTCTCATCCTGTTCAATCCGGTGACTTATTTCATCTCTTCCTACCAGAACATCATACTTTTCAATAAGGCCCCGACATATTTTTTCATTATCATGATGACGGTGCTCTCGGCTGGCACATTCATGCTCGGATTCTGGGCATTCAGAAAATTGAAGATAGGCTTTGCAGACATCCTCTGAGACAGCAATGAACGCTATTTCGATAAAGAATCTGACCAAGATATACAAACTCTACGACAAACCGGTGAACCGGCTTAAGGAACTCATCTTCAAGAAGACCCTGCATACCCCTTTCACTGCCCTTGACGACCTCACCTTCTCTGTGGAGAAAGGCGAAACCCTCGGGATAATCGGGGAAAACGGTGCCGGGAAGAGCACCCTTCTGAAGATACTCGCCGGAACGCTCTATCCTTCCTGGGGCGAGATCAAGGTAAACGGACGGGTTTCTGCGCTCCTTGAACTGGGCTCGGGATTTCATCCAGAGTTTTCGGGACTGGACAACATATATTTCTACGGCTCTCTCCTGGGGATTGAGAAGGGGCTTCTGGAAGAGAAAAAAAAGGAGATAATAGAATTTTCGGAAATAGGTGATTTCATCCATTATCCCCTCAAGACATACTCAAGCGGCATGTATGTCCGGCTTGCCTTCTCGGTTGCCACTGCAATAGATCCGGACATCCTGATCGTGGACGAGGCCCTCTCGGTAGGCGACCTTCATTTCCAGAAAAAAAGCACCGACCGGATTCTTGATATGAAAGAGGGAGGGAAGACCATCCTCTTCTGCTCCCATGAAATGTATCATATCGCAAGGCTCTGTGACAGGGTGATCTGGCTCAAAAACGGAAGGATTTTCAGGGAGGGAAAACCCCTTGAGTTAATCCAGGAATACGAAACTTACCAGCTTGGAAAGAACAACCCTGAGCAGACGGCTGCGGAAGAGAGTACTGGCGACTCCGGAGCCGCTGCACTGGCAGAAGAGGGCTTCAGCCCGGCCGGAACTGAAAGGCCTGTAATCTTCATCAAATCCGTCACAACGACCCCAACTGGCGAGGTCCTGCCCGGCTCTGACCTGTATGTAAACATCGAGACTCATGCGACTGACAGCAATACGCCCTACGGGATCGCCGTAAAGATACGGACCGTAACCGGCCTGGACATACTCGGGATAGGAACTGACAAACTGCCCAGGTTTTACGGAGACAGGAAAGTCAGACTCTTCTTCCCCAGGATACCACTCAAATCCGGGACTTTCATATTCGAGGCCTTTGTCTTTGATGCTGAGGGCGTTTACTGGTATGACAGGAAGGAGGCCCCACCTGTCAAAGTACCCAGGCAATCCATCGAAATCGGAATCGTAGATCTGCCCCATGAATGGATAGTGGAGGATCAGTGAAGGGCGTTGTCAAAAAGATAAAAAATTTCTTAATACCGGAAAGGCCCGTTGTTGAAGTCCCTGAGTTTCCCCCAAAGGTCCTCATTGAACCCACCAATGCCTGTAATCTCCGGTGCAGGATGTGTCCCGCCTATGGCGAGGAGGTCGTCCGCAAGAGGGAGAAAGGATTTATCAGTCATGACCTCTGGAGAGGGATTATCGACGAGATCGGTAGCTGGCCCTCTCCGGTGAATCTGGATATTCACGGTGCAGGAGAGCCGCTCCTTCACCCTGAGTTCCTGGATATCCTTGCCTACGCCAAAAGCAAGCACAACATAACGGCAGGCTTTCTGAGCAATGCAACACTGCTGGATGAGGAGAAGGCAAGAAGAGTGGTTGAGACAGGAGTGGACTGGGTATATTTCTCTGTGGACGGGGGTGAAAAGGAAGTATTTGAATATTACCGGAAAGGTGCATCTCTGGATCAGGTTGAAGAAAATATCCGCTATCTCCTCTCGATCCGGAAAAACGGGAGACCTTCGGTCTCCTTCAACATGGTCAGACATGAAGAGGCCGATATTGACCGGTTCATAGATAAATGGAAGGGGAAGGTGGATCTTCTTGTGATCTCACTGAAACGACCCGTAAAAAGGGAGGAAAACAGGAGGCTCAGACTCCTGAAGCCCTGTCCCCTTATATATGAGCAACTCGTGATAGGCTGGCCCGGTATAACGGGGCTCTGTTGCGAAGACTACTGGGGTGATTACATCACTGGCGAATTCCCTGCCATGAGTCTCCATCAGATATGGCACGGAAAGGCCCTGCAGAGGGCGAGGAAACTCCACGAAAAGGGCAGAGCCGAAGAAATCTTTCTCTGCCGGACCTGTGATGCAATCATGTTTCATCAATACAGGGATACCATGCCTGAGCCCGGCACAATGGTCAGGGAGGAACTCCCGGAGCTTGTGCCGGATTTTGTCAGACTGGTAGAGGAACAGTCAGGATAATTTCGATCCACACACTCTCCTTCCCCCTTTAACGGAGAGGACAGGGGAGGGGGAAAGATATGAGTGAAAAATGAATACGAAGGAAACAGTCGTAAGAATGTATCAGCCTGGAGACGAGGAGGGGATAATCAGGCTCTTCAATTCCATCTTCCCCAGGGAGATGACCCTTGAGGAGTGGCGTTGGAAATACCTCGGGAGGGGTAATACCAAGGTGTACTCATCTGTAGCCGTCCATCCGGAGCAGGGTATAGTGGCCCATTACGGAGGGGTCCCTCACAGGATGACCTACCTGGGGCGGGAGGTACATGGCCTTGCCATAGGGGATGTTATGGTACATCCCGGATTCAGACACTTCAAGACATTCAAGAAGATGGCAGAGCTGGTTCCTGACGAGGCCGCCCGGGACGGTTTTATTCTTGGGTATGGCTTCCCGAGCGAGAGGGCACTCAGGCTCCCTGAGAAGCTGGGGCTGTATGAGAAGGTCGAAGATATTGTGGAAGCAAACAGGGATATTACTTCGAGGAACAATCTTCCACGCTTTCTCTACAAATTCTTTCCCCTTGATTACGATGATGCAAGAATAGGGAGGTTATGGGATGAGTGCAAGGGAGAAATCGGCCTGGCTGTCATAAGGGATCAGGATTACTTCAAATGGAGATACAGGGATCACCCCTTCCAGAATTATGAATTCTGGGGACTCAGGCTCAGGACCAGCACCAGGCTTACCGGCCTTGCTGTTTTGAAGAAGGAGCAGGAACGCATCCTCCTGATGGACTTTCTTTGCAGGCGTAAGCATCTGCCACCGCTCATCATTAAGGTAGAAAACTATACCCTTTCATCCGGCAGAAAGAGGCTGACTGTCTGGATACCTCCTTACCTGGAAAAACCCTTTGAAGAAATGGGCTTTTCTACAGGGCCTGCAGGAACCTGCATCCCCAGGACCACCCATGAAAAGGGGCTCAAAAAACACGAAATTGAGGGCAGGTTCTTCTACACCTTTGGAGATACGGACTTCCAGTGAAGCGGGTCCAGTGAAGCCTATTTCATCATTATCCTTTCGGGGTAGAGCTTTACATTCCTCTCCTTCATCAACTTGCCTACATACTCCTTCACCTTCTCGGACTGAACCTTCTTTATCAGTTCCTTCCGGATTCTGTCTTTAACCGCTTCAAAGGGCTGGTATCCGGCAGGCTTCTTCTCTTCAACCTTGATGATGTGATACCCGAACTTTGTCTCCACTATATCGCTCACCTCACCGGCCTTCAGAGAAAAGGCAGCATCCTCAAAGGGCTTGACCATCCTGCCCCGAGGGAAGTACCCAAGGTCTCCACCCTTTTTTGCAGAGCCGGGATCATCGGAATATTTTTCGGCAAGGGAGGCAAAATCTTCCCCCTTCTTTATTTTTTCAAGAATCTCCTCAGCCTTTTTTCTGGCAGCCTTCTTCTCTTCAGGTGAGGCATCCTTTTTTACCTTTATGAGAATGTGCCTTGCCCTTACTTCTTCAGGTTTCTTGAACTGTTCCCTGTTAGCCTTGTAATACTGTTTCATATCATCTTCACTCACCTGTATCTTGTCAACCACCTCCCTGCTCAGGAGTTCCTTTGAGAGAAAGTCGTTCACCAGTATCTCCATTCTTCTCTTTACCTCCGGAATCCTGTCTATCCCCTTCTCCCGGGCCACCGACGAAAAGAGTTCAAGTTCCATTAGCCTCTGGAGAAATTTCTGTTGGAGTTGCCTGTTTGCCTTCACGGCATTCTGTATCTCTGTTGAATAGACCTTCAGACTCTCATAAAAGTCTTTCTGGGTAATCTTCAGGTCACCGGCAGTTGCAAGCACAGTTGAGGAATCCTCTGCACGGATCCTTTCTGCATGGAGCAACATTACAGACAACGCAATGGCCGCAAAAAAACATAAGAGCCTTCTCATATTTATTCGTCCTCCTTTGTCTTATTTGGTTGTGTAAGGATATAACTTTTTATTCAGATACCCCTTCTCCTTACCTCATCAACGGGGCAGAGGGAAAGACAACATCTGAACATAATACAATAGATAGTATTTTAGTACTTTAACATTAAAAAAGCGATAATGGCAAGGTGGGACTTCGTCCCTCATAGTAGGACATGCTTACACTGAAGAACCCTGCGGCACGACCGCAGTGTTAGCGATCCCTGCGCATATTCAATCAAGAGTCAAAGATGGAGGAATGATTTATATGATTGATAAGTTGTAACAGGGGAGCAGGTCTGCAACCTGCTCCCCATTGTAGATCCGGACTCCACCTTCATGTTTCCCGTCGAAAAGCGAAAAACAGTACTATTTGGCTATACAACTGACATAATACTGGCCGGACGCGTTCGATGTATTATGAATCATAATGTAATACCATCCTGAATTCGGATAAGCTATTCCTACCGTTTCACTGCTTTGACTCTGCGAACCTGTTTCTGGTTTTATATTGGCCCACATATTGTTTGCGCCAATAAGATCGCCTGTAGCATGGTCATAGTCAGAAGGCGTTGGGTAGGGCAAGCCATAACTGACTATCATATCCTGATTCGTTGTCCAGTCTCTTGTTCCCAGATACACGGCAAGTGAACTCGTTCCGGCAGGCACATTACACTTGTAATAGTTTGTACCTGTAGCAGTGATATTCTGCCAGTCAGCTTTATCTCCATTATTATTGAGTTCAACAACACCAGGAGGCTCATCACCTCCAACAGTCGCCGGGTTTACAGTGATTTTCTTGACCAGTGGCACCTTTGCACCCGTTGAATCTGTCACCTTGAAGAGAGCATCTATCTCTCCGGCGGCGGCAGGAGTCCCCTGGATGGTACATTCTGCAAGCCCGTTCTGGCCGTCTTCAGCCGTAATCACAGGGTCTATCCCGGTAGTGGTGGAGGTGGTTTTTGCACGGCATGTGAAATTATACGGGCCTGTCCCGCCTGTCACATACATCTTTACAACATAAGGGTTCCCGTTGTTGTATGCCTGGCCCTCGGTAGCAGTTGGAAGTGAAGTGATAATTACATTATTCGCATCCCTCAATTCGAGACTCATCTGCCCTCCACCATTGGGGTCGGTCACATCGAACTGGCAGGAGGCGGTGGCAGTGTTATTACAACTCTGCCCGTCGTTCGCCGTGAGGATAAGAGTATAGCTCCCCACAGATGAGGCTGTCCAGTCCCAGGTATTACCTGATACAGTACCTCCAAGGTTGTCCGTTACCGTTACCGTATCACCATCCTGGTCAGCAGTGGTAAAGGCTGCTGTAAGTGCATCCCCTACATTTACTACACTTGCCGGACATTGATCGATTGTAATAGTCGGTTGAGTGTTGCTGCACGACGGCGGAGGGGTTGCATTGGTGGTGACTGAAATCTGGACATTACCATTCTGATCTACAGAGATACTCTGAAGATTGTAAGGATTCCCCGGATCAGGACTGCCATCTATGGTAATGTTCACGTTCGCAGCAAAGGCACTGGTCGATGCTATTAGTAATACCATACCGGCAATCAGCAGCATAAAGTGCACTTTTTGTAATTTCAATCGTTTCGATCTCCTCACTTTCATAACTGCCTCCTTTCTTAAACTTATGTAAATTCTCTCTTTATTTCTATAATAGTATTATGCAATTCCCATGCCATTATAAGCATTTAATATCCGCATGTCTTCATATTTTTCAGTGATGATTTCGTTTATGATAGCATAAAAACATCAAATGTTTCTCATTTTGCTTCTTTCATCCTCAGAGTTATAATAAAGTCCCCCATACATGACTCTTTTTCTATCTCAAACTCATTACCAAGACAATGACGAAGTCTGTGATATGGGGAGGGTAAAGTATATTTTCATTTCTCATCCTTGTCTTGATTGTTATCTAATGAAGATGCTCGATACGAGTCCGTACCGGATAAGGAAATTTTATATCATTACATTTTTAATCGTATCGATCGCTCACAGTGCATATTCATAAGAATTCCTGATTAGAACAAACAAAAGGGGTGACACCATATGGCGTCACCCCTTTTTTGTATATCCGGCAGTTTCAGATTAACCCAGACCAGCACCAATGTCGGTCTGGTAGAAAATGTCGGTGCCGGTCCCGTTGGTGCCGACCCTCTGGAGCCACCAGCCCCATGCGGGAAGACCGTAGCTGATTGAAGCACCTCCAACACTGCTTGTTGCGTGAGTTGGTTGACCGTTATAGAGATCCAGCCTTATCCAGCCAATGCCGAAGGTGTCTGTGCTCACACCGATCTCCACGCCGGAGTCGAGGATATCGCTTGTCACAGTGTCGTTACCAAGCTCAATCACATTCACCTCATAGCAGAGGACATTTACGACCTGCTTGACAGGTGAAAACTGCTCCGGAGTGGTAATGGTATTCTCGTTCTCATCGAAGATGTCAAACCCTATAGTAGCACCCTCTGTGAGAGAACTGGAACAGGTTGTATCCCAGAGTGAGCTATCAAGGGATTTAGTGGGGAATGTCAGCACATAGGCCGCCTCACCAGTAGCGTCATCAAGGTTGGTATCGCTTGTGGTATTGAGAAAATACTCGGATCCTACAAACCTCTTAGTAAGTGCCCAGTTAACAGGATCGACACTGCCAATGGGAACACATGCTCCATTCACCAAATTTACCCCACTGTCAAGCTGAGGCTCGAGAACTCCCAGTCCGCCAGGAGTATCTAAACCACAGAGAGCAAAATCGGCAAGGGCAAGGGCCCTGTAGCTGTAGAGGTCACCTGTGGTGAGGTTCTGCATGAAAAATGCACCGGCAAGAACATTGGGCACATCATTCGCAGCATCACCTGCACTGGTTGTGGAAGGACAGGTGGTC
>WFTX01000259.1 GCA_015485235.1 Nitrospirota bacterium
CTTCCGGTGAGTAGGTGTCCCTACAAACGCTATTACTATTCTTGGATCCTTTATCTTTTCCTGCTCTGCCTGACACCATATCAAAGGATCAATATAATTAGGAATCACATGAATATTGTCATTGTATATTTCCAGATGCCGTCTGAGTTCTTCTGTTGAGACAGTCACCAAGTCAGCGCTCCGAAGGAGTTTCACAATAGCACTCCTCTCCCTGTCATCGAACAGATAAGATGTAACGGGTGTATTAACCAGGAGATCATCCGTCTCATAAACAACCTTCTGATGTGGCCCCGCCAGTTTCTCAATCACACGGTCATGGAATAATACAGATCGCTGAACAAGGATCACATCTGCCATATATAATTGTTTCTTATTGATATAGTATCTGCCCCTCTTGTATTCAAGCGGTGAATAAATTGTTATTCTGTCCTTCAACAATCTGAACGGGCTGTGGACCCTGATAGTGGGACAGGCAAGTTCAGGTTTTTCAAGTGATAGATATGCAACTTTTATTGCTCTGCTCCCCTTTAAATGTGTGTTATCAACACCGCCTCCCGCTTCTTCCGCCAAATCAGAAAACGCAATAGCCCTCATAACACATTCTCCCCTTTTAGTCGGATTGTCTCGCGCACTATCAACAGGTTCTTTTGAGCTTCTTCATACTGCGCTTTGTGCTTGAGAGCATGGCTCAACAACAGTTCTGCCTGAGCGAGTTTTCCTTTCTGAAAAGAAATGACACCGAGGTTGTTCAGCACATCTGAATCAGTCGGGTCAATCTCAAGAGCCTTCTGCAGAAAATTTTCTGCAGTATCCATCATCCCGAGAACAAAACAAATCTCTCCGATAACAGAGAGCCCTTTGGGTGATAAGTGTTCCACTTTCATCTGTTCTATCAGATCTTCCAGTAGTGGCAGTATATGTCTGAAGTCTTTCACCACAGGCCTCATTTCAGCCACGATCTTTTCCAGTTCCACAACTTCAGACTCCAGTCGTTCAATACCCTCTCTGCTATCGAGCAGGAGCTTCCACAAAAGACTGTTTATTCTTTGCAGCTCTGCAACTGACTTTCCGCCATTCATCGCACAAAGAATATCCTCGTCCTTAATATCAATTGGCGAAATCTCTGTAGCATAAATCTCCCCCCTGTCTGTAGCAATGCCCGCACTCCTGGATCGTCCTGAAACCTTTTCTCTATATCCGGATCCTGTTTCTTCAAGCATGTTCAGATATAGAGATTTGACCCTCTCCGGTATCCTGGGATTTTTTAAAACCTCATCCAGGGAACCACTGTGATGTCTGAGTCTGTAAAACACATGATGGCATGCTGATTTGAGACCTTCCGGTTCAACGCCGAGAAAAGTAAATATCCGCAACAGCTCATCCTCGGGATCATGAAAAAAGCTATCGTAATGGGTGATTATACGGGTATCAGGAGTGGTGGCGTCCATTATGCTCCTGTTGTATATGTACCAGAGGTTATATGCGAAGACATCCGTTGTTCCTCCCCTTCTCTGAAGGGAACGTGCTACCTCTGCCGGATTTCTGAGACAGATCACTGTTTTTATTCCGCTACACAGACTTTTCCAGAATGGCAGGGTAAGTGAGTTGCGGGGATCTTTCCAGCCCCAGAACGGTTGTCCTTTGTATTTAAGTATCAGTTCCTCCGCAGGACCCCTGAGGTGAATAAGCTCTGTACTGTGTTCCCATCCCTCCTCAGGCGTGGGCGGCAGATCCCAACTGCCACCAAGGGCCTCCAGGATGTGATCATTCATGACCAGAAAATGTGTATTCTCCCAGAACCCTTCAGGATTATCTGCGGACGGATTTATTAATTCCTCTTCTTCCCCGAGATAGAGTCCACAGAGATTAAGCAGACGTGCGACCATGGATGTACCAGAACGGTGCATGCCTGAAATACAGCAAACTGTCCCGGCGGCATCCTTTACAGTTTCCTGAACAGCCTCATTCTCTGCCTGGACATAGACTGAGATCGTCCTGTTTCTTACTCCTCTGGAAACATCTCCTTCCGCTGGATAGCCTAATTGTTTCAGCAGAGGACCTGTATCCCTCTGGATTATCATCTGTTCTTCAGGGGTCAGGTTATCTCGCCACCTGCCGATCCTCCTGCTGTGGTCATGCCTGTACCAGATTTCCTGGTGCCTGGCTTGATAGGAGCCTTCTGTCTCATTCTGGATTTTTTTGCAGAAGGATTCCACAGATTCATGCCAACGGAGTCCGAGGTAGGACAGAACCCTTTCCGCTGTACCTTCTGGTTCAAGCACCAGGTCTTCGTATCTGATCTGAAGATGAGGGACCCTGGAAAGATCGTCAAGCCCAATCTCCATTATTTCCTTCCAGGCGAGAGCAGCCCTGACAGGACCTGAATAATGAGTCATCAGGTCCTTCCATGAGGGAGGTTTCAGATGGGACCAGTCCGATCCTCCTATCCCCGGGACCATGGAACATGCCACATCACGACCGTCTCTTACAATATGGATGATCTTCGCTTCCGGGAAGATGCTCCTGATATATGGAATCCTCAGGATGTTCCGTGGACATTTCTCCACCATCAGTCCATGGTGGGACCTGCCTCTTTCCTCGAACCACCCACGGACCTTCTCTCTGACCGCCTCAGTAGCGTGTTCTGCTGTAAGACGGTGGCTTTCATTTACTCCATGTCCCCCCATTTCCCAGACTTCATGGGCCTCAAAAATGTATAGCACATCAGGATGAGTGGCAATCAATTCCCCGAGTATATTCGTTCCTGATCTGGCACAGCCAACAATCAAGGCTATATTCATCATCCAACCTCTGTTTTTCTCCCGTTACCCCCGGAAGACGGTTTTGGCCCGGTCAATTTCTTGACTCACAGACAGCCTGCATCACAAAGAAGCAATCTTCATGCCATAACGTGCTGTGAGGGGATGCAAGGCAGGTTCTGCCCGGACGGGCAGGTAAGTGGAGGGATATTTGCGGGGTTTTCAGGCATTCAGGCAGAGGTTTCTGCCCTGTCTCTCTCCTGATCCTCTCTGGCAGAAGCCTTTTTTCATCTGTTCAAGCCTGTTGAGCCTCCCGAGGATACCGTTCATCTCGGACCTGATCCTCTCTTTTATCTCCCTGTCCATTTCTATGATCTCCAGAATCATCTCCTTGAAAGAGGGGGAATTTTCTTCCTCCTCCCGGGAGGATTCTTCCTCTGAACCGTCAAAAAGAGCAGACTTCTCCGCCGTGATGTCAATTTTTTGTATCTTTTCAACAACCTTGCTCCTCCGTTCCTGAAGATCAAAGAGCAATTCGATCCGGTCCTCCCTGACCGCTTCCATCTGTGCCTCTACAAGTGCCCTCAACTCGGAAATCAGGCTGTATATTTCTCCCTTCATGCCCTGACCCCCATCTCTTCCCTGTTTTCAGCAATGCGAGATCCGCCACTCTGCACCTTCTCAATCTCTTTCCATCCATCCCTGATCATATCAATAACCCTTATCGCCACATCCACTGCATCAGAATCGTTTCTCATATTTGCATGAAAGATCCTGTCCAGGACAAAGTCATAGAGCCTCTTCAGGTTGGGTGATATCTCACCCCCGGCATTCATGTCAAGGGAACTGGAAAGTTCACCTATTATTGCAGTCGCCTTTCCCAGGTAAAGTCCCTTTGAGGCAATATCACCTCTTTCCATTGCCTCCCGCCCCATCTTCAGAAAGTTCACGGCTCCGTCAAAAAGAAGTGAGACAATTCTTACGCGATCCGCCGTATTCACCTGGACTTTCCTGTATTCCTCCACTGCTGTCATATCAAAACACCTCCGTCAAGAATTATTCCATAGTCCTGTAAGGCCGCCCAGGAAACTGGACTGGGCGGAAAGCCCGGCAAGGAGAGACTCAAGGGCTGCAAACTGCCTTCTCAGGTCCTCCTCCATCCTCTCCAGTTTCGCTTCAAGTTCTGAAATATCGTCCGATATATCTTCCACCCTCGACTGAAGTCCGCTCACCCTTATATGTATTGCTCCGTCATAGGCGTCCGTAACATCATCGACATAATCGTATATCCTGACACCTATCCCGTTAGTACTGTCCGTGAATATGTCAGCCACCCCATCGATATCAGAGGCGAGTTTTTCATTCAGTGTAGTCGTGTTCAGTGATAGTGTCCCGTCCCTGTTTGTGGAAATACCGATCTGTGAAAGTGCCCTGAGGTCCTCGGGGAGACCGGAGACCCTGCTCGTTATTATGCTTCTGAGATGATTTATTATGTTTTTTGCCGTTGACTCCCCGTTCAATGGACCTCCCGTATTCGTCTGGGTGTCGTAGGTTGAGTTCTGAGAGATATAATTGACGATATTGTTATAGGCATCAACAAAGTCCTGTATGTTTCCGACGATGCTGTCGGTATCATTGCTTACTGTTATTGTTGCTGATGACGAACCCTTTTTCAGGGTAAAGGTGATCCCGTCGAGGACATCGCTGATGGTATTGCTGCTCCTTGTGACCTGGAGCGTATCAACAGTGAATACAGCGTCCTGGGCCGCCTTCAGCTCCACAGGATTGGTCTGCATATCAAGCACAGACTGGTCCAGTGTAACCGTAATGCCGTAATCAGCACCGGTGGTATTGCTTGTAAGGATGAGCTTGTATGAGGGAGAACTTGTGGTCCCTGTATTCACCACCGTGGCCTCCACCTCTACATCCCCGGTATAAGTAAGATCATTTATCGCCGCAGCAAGATCCTCAAGGGTCATGTCAGAGGAAGCCGTAATAGACTGGCTTTCCCCGTTTATGGTGAATTCGAATTTGTTCCCCGCCTGCAGAACAATCGTGGTGTCCTTGTCTGAGAGTCCTGTCTGATGGGTGATCTTGTGGGCCTGGGCAAGCTGGGTAATGGAGATATCATAGTTGCCGGCACTGGCTGAATTACTTACAGAGACTCCGAGGACGGTCTCATCACTCACGGAACCGGTCTTCACAAAGAAAGAAGAGACCGTCCTCAGATTGTCTGCTGCATCCTTGAGGGCAGAGACCTTCGAGGAAAGCTGGCTGTAGGCGCTTATGGTCTGGTTGTAATCGGACTGCCTGTCCTCAAGCCGGTTTATGGGTTGCCGCTCCAGTTGCAGAATCCCGCTTATCAGGCTGTCGTAGTCTATTCCCGAACTCAGTCCTATCCCACTGATCACGGACATCTGCTATACCTCCCTGTCCAGCAAGGCTCCACCCATATCCTGAAGCCTCTTCAATATCTGGATGTACTCTTCCGGGGGTATCTGCCTGATCACTTCACCGCTCTCCTTGTCAACAACCTTCACCACCACCTGATTCAGTTCCCTGTCGATCTCGAATCTGAGAGACCGTCCAAGCAGTTTCTCTGCAAGGGTCTCCTTTTCCGGCTTTTCCTCTACGGTCTCCCTCAGCCGCTCTAATGCCCTTGCGTCCTCCTTCTGACCACTCTCACTGGAAGGATTGGATCGTCCACCGGCCACCTTCTGTTCACTGGCAGGCCGGGTGATGATCTGGGTCATAACCATATTTTTACTGTTAACCACCATCGTTCCGATCCTTTAAGGAAAGGGACGGTAGGATTATCAGCCGTCCCTTTCCTTTTTTATTACTGTAACAGTGACAAAGCGGTCTGCGGGAGGACATTAGCCTGAGCAAGTATCGCCGTTGAGGCCTGGACCAGAATCTGGTTCCTGGTAAAGACCGCCGTCTCATAGGCAAAGTCAGCATCCCTGATACGAGAATCTGCTGCAGAGAGATTTTCAGACGCTATCCTGAGGTTCGAGATGGTATTGTCGAGCCTGTTCTGGACCGCACCAAGGGTGCCTCTCCTTGTGGCGACCGTGTTTATGGCCGAGTCGATCTGTGTCAGGGCCGACTGGGCATTGTCTGCCGAAGAGATTGTTCCGAAAGTCCCTGTAAGGCCGAGGTTTGTCGTCTTGGTCGCACCAACGCCTGAGAAGAATGTGATCCTGTCATTCGCGGTGTTCTTGAACCCGACCTGGAGTGTGACACCGGTAGTGCTCTTCGAGCCGTCAAGCAGCTTCGTCCCGTTGAACTCGGTCACATCGGCGATCCTGTCGATCTCGGATTTGAGCTGCTGATACTCATTGTCCAGGGCTGATCTCTCGGTCGCTCCGAGGGTCCCGTTTGCCGCTTCTTCTGCAAGTTCCCTCATCCGGGCAAGCAGGCTCCCGATCTGGTCAAGCCCGCCCTCTGCAACCTGGGCAAGACTGATGCCGTCCTGGGCATTCCTGATCGCCACATTAACACTCCGGACATGGGCACGAAGTTTTTCTGATATGGCCAGTCCTGCAGCATCATCCTTTGCACTGTTGATTCTGAGACCGGAAGAGAGTCTCTGAACGGAAACAGCCAGCTTGTTGTTGTTGGCAGAAAGGTTCCGCTGAGCATTAAGCGACATAATGTTGGTGTTAATAACTAATGCCATTTCTGTTTACCTCCTTGTAAGGTTTTTGATAGCATCCGGCTATCCTTTCATTGAGATCCCGGGCCTCTACCTTCTTTCACCACCTCCTTTCCAGCCCGTCTCTCTACCCCTCATATCGGACATTTCAGGAAAATCTTTAATCGGGCTGCGCCCTTCTATATTTTTCTCTAAAGATTTCACCTTTTTTAGTCGATACAGGGGATAATATCATTCCTAAAAAAGACCGCATGGAGGTGAACATGACTGTCTCGCAACAGATCGCTTTCAGACTTGGAAAGGAGGAATTCGCCCTTCCCATACTGCATGTCCAGGAAATCATCAGGCCCAGGGAGTGTACTGAAATTCCTGAATCTCCTGAATATGTAATGGGGGTAATCAACCTAAGAGGAAGGGTCATACCCGTTATAGACCTGAAAGAGCGGATGATGATTCCCGGAAACGGAAATGATCCGGCCGGAGAGAAGATTGTAGTGGTATCAATGGGAGAGGTTACATTCGGAGGCCTGGTCGACAGCATTACCGGGGTGGTAGACATTGACGAAAACATGATAAAGGAGAGCCCGGCCTCTATCTCGGGAGGCGCGGCTGAATACCTGAAGGGAATCGCCACAGTCAGCGAGGCACGCCTGATCCAGTTGCTTGATATATCCAGTCTCATTTCCATAGCTGACTTAGGACTCCTCAACGAAGAGGTATTAGAGGAAGAAAACCTTGGGGGCGGTAAAGTGCTGGTTACAAAAAAGGTCTCGGGTATAGGGGGGAATTACCTCATCCAGGAGGTGAGGGATAAGATAATCTCCGGTGCAGAATCAAAGGGTATTGAAAAGGAGGTAGTCTCAACGATAATGGAGAAGATTCAGGATTTTCTTGATGCCCTGACCTCCGGTGATGTAGAGAGGGCAGAGGAATCACTTCTTGTCATCTCCACACTGGGTGAGAAGGAACTCTTCTCTGAGGTGGGGAAGATCACCAGAAATCTTCATAATGCCATCACGGAATTCAAGACAATGATCGACCCGAAACTGAAGAACATGGCCCTTGAAGAGATGCCCGAAGCTACGGACAAGCTGAACTGGGTTGTGACAAAGACTGAAGAGGCAGCGGAAAGGACCATCGGCCTGGTAGAGAAGAACCTCTCTCTCCAGTCTGAGATCGTAAAGAGACTCGACATCCTGGAGCAGTTCTTTCAGGAATGTGAAGGAGACTGCAAAGAGCAGCAAGAGGCACTCCAGTATCTCCGGAAGGTATCAGAGGAAATGAACGTGGACTTCATGGACGTCATCCTCGCCCAGGAATATCAGGATCTCACGGGACAGATAATAAAAAAGACGATAAACCTCGTCAGGGAACTGGAGGCAGACCTGGTGGAACTCATAAAGGTTTTCGGGGTGAAGATCACGCCGAAGAAGAAATCTGTGCGACTCCTGGAGAAGACAGGTGCTGAGGAGCCCCTTGCACCTGAAGAAGCTGAGACACTCAAGTCACAGGAGGATGTAGACTCCCTTCTCCAGGAGTTCGGGTTCTGAGAGGCACCTCAACATCCAATCAACTGATATCATCTGCCCGGAGGGATGTAGAGAGGTCGTGGAGGGAGCAGCAGACTCCGGTCAGGGGTTTCCCTGGCTGGCGGTTCATCTTCAAGCATCTCCTCCTCTCTCTTTCCCTTCGTTGTCCCGGGATCTGAAGAGGCTGTGGGACCAGAAGTTCCCTTTGGCCCTCGAGGTCTGCTCACAACCAGATGGCCGTCAGTGCCGTCAAGGAGCCTCACCTCCCTGACTTTCCCCTTATCGTCATAGGAGAGGCTGTAGTTTTTTGCTCCCATAAGGGAAATGAGCCTCATTAAAGCCTTTTCTACAGGGACCTTCCTGAAGCTTGCCGAAACCTGTCTCTCAGCGAGTCCGGGTGACATAACCAGGGTAAACCCCGCCCTCTCAGACAATGCTGAAAGGAGATCCCCGGCTCTTTCTCCCCGTGCTTCAAGGGTCAGCCTCTGTCTC
>WFTX01000260.1 GCA_015485235.1 Nitrospirota bacterium
GACCGGGTGGAATTTGACGTCCCTGTCGGCAGAAATGGTGATGTCTATGACAGGTATCTCTGCAGGATGGAGGAAATGAGACAGTCACACAGGATCATCAGACAGTGTATCGAGATGCTCCCTGAAGGTCCCATACTTGCCCCTGATGCACCAAAGTTCACCCTCCCTCCTAAGGACCGGGTCCTTGCAGACATGGAGTCCCTCATACACCACTTCGTACTGATTACAAAGGGTCCTCTTGCCGCACCCGAGGGTGAGATTTACGTGGCAACAGAGGTCCCGAAGGGTGAATTAGGGTTCTATATAATAAGCGATGGTACGGGCAGGCCCTACAGGATGCGGGTGAGGGCCCCTTCTTTCGTCCATGCCTCCGTTCTGCCGAGGCTCTGCGAAGGCGTACTTATCTCTGATGTAATTGCAAATATCGGCACGATTGATATAGTACTGGGTGAATGTGACAGATAACATGTTCAATTTCATCATCGGGATTCAATAATGCTTGATAGAGAGAAAGTCAGAGAGATAGTCAGGAAATATCCAGAGAGAAGGGGAGCCCTTCTGCCTGCTCTCCATCTTGCCCAGAAGGAATACGGCTGGCTCAGCCCTGAGGCAATGAAGGAGGTCTCCCGGGCACTCAACCTCCCGGAGGCCACGGTAAAGGGGGTTGCGACCTTCTATGCCATGTACAGAAGGGTCCCTGCTGGCAGGCACCTCATCCAGATCTGCACCAACGTCGCCTGCATGATCTTCGGGGCTGAGAGGCTTGTGGATCTCCTCAAGGAACGTTACGGTCTTGAACCCGGTGGCACCTCGGAGGACGGGAGGTTCTCGCTCATGATAATGGAGTGTATTGGGGCCTGTGACAGGGCGCCTGCCATGCTTGTCAACGAGGACTATCATCCGGACCTGAATGAGGAACGGATCATGACCATACTGGAAGGATACAAATAGGCAAACCAATGGACAAGTTTCTTCTCAGAGGCATTGAAGAAGAGGGATCGGCGGCCATCGCCTCCTATCGTGAAAAGGGCGGGTATGCTGCCCTTGAGAAGGCCCTCTCCATGAAACCTGAGGAGATAATAGAAGAGGTTAAGAGATCAGGACTCAGGGGAAGGGGTGGAGCCGGATTCCCTACAGGGATGAAGTGGGATTTTGCCTCAAGGGATCCGAAATTCCCCAAGTACCTCATATGTAACGCCGACGAGGGAGAGCCCGGTACGTTCAAGGACAGGCCGATCCTTGAGAAAAACCCCCACCTGCTTATTGAAGGCATGATCATCTCCGGCCACGCCCTCAAGGCGGAATACGGCTACATATATCTCCGTGGTGAATACCCGGGGGCAAAGGTTGTCCTTGAGCAGGCCATTGAGGAGGCATACAAAGAGGGCCTCCTTGGTGATGATATACTCGGCAAGGGGATAAAGTTCCATCTCTCCGTGCATCAGGGTGCCGGCGCATACATCTGCGGTGAGGAAACGGCACTTATCGACTCCATTGAGGGAAGGCGGGGACAGCCGAGGATAAAGCCACCCTTCCCCGTCAATGTGGGTGCCTGGGGTATGCCGACAATTGTAAACAATGTGGAAACCCTCTCAAACCTCCCGCTGATAGTTTCAATAGGCGGCGAAAAATACGCCGGCATAGGCAACCCCGAGTGTCCCGGACCGAAGATTTATTCTGTCAGTTGCTGTGTCAAGAAACCCGGTGTTTATGAACTCCCCATGGGAACCACCCTGAGGGAGATAATCTATACCCATGCGGGGGGGATCAGGGATGACAGACCCCTTAAGGCGGTAATCCCCGGCGGGATATCAACTCCCGTGCTTACGCCTGATCAGATAGACTGCAAAATGGACTTTGTAAACCTGCCGAAGGTGGGAAGCATGCTCGGCTCAGGCGCGGTGATGGTCTTTGACGACACCGTCTGTCTTGTCAGGGTCTGCTGGAGGGCGCTCAGGTTCTTTGAACATGAGTCCTGCGGCAAGTGTGTCCCCTGCAGGGAGGGCACCGGATGGCTCAGGAACATACTTGAGAGGATAGAGAACGGCTTTGGAAGAAAGGGAGACATTGAACTCCTCCAGGATGTGGCCCACAGCATGGCAGGCAAGACCTTCTGCCCCCTCGGGGACGGGGCGGCCAATGTGGTGCTGAGTTTCATCAGGCAGTTCCATGATGAGTTCGAGCATCACATAGAGAAGAAGGAGTGCATGGCTTGATGGCCAGGATTGAGGTCAGGATTAGGGTTAAGGTTGAGATAAATTAAGGTGATCATATGATAAGGCTAACGATTAACGATCAGGAGATTGAATTAGAGAGGCCGGTTACCGTCCTGGAGGCCGCAAGGATGGCGGGTATAAGGATACCCACCCTCTGCTATTTCGAGGGGCTCAGGCCTTTCGGTGGCTGCAGGCTCTGCCTTGTAGAGGTAGAGAAGCTGCCCAAGCTCCAGACCTCCTGTACTTTAATGGCTGCAGACGGTATGGTGGTAAGGACCGAGACGGAACAGATCAGGGTAGCGCGGAAGGCGATGCTTGAATTCCTGCTCATAAACCACCCTCTCGACTGCCCGGTCTGTGACAAGGCCGGAGAGTGCGTGCTCCAGGACCTTGTTGCAGAGTACGGCCCTGACGCCGGACGGTTCACTGAAGGGAAAAGAAGGCATCCTGAAAACTTCGATGACCCCATCATCGTCCGGAACATGGAGAGGTGCGTCCTCTGCACACGGTGCACCCGGATGTGCGACGACCTCCAGGGGGCCTATGCCATCTCCGTTACCGGCAGGGGAAGCCATTCCTTTGTAGAGCCTTTCTCCGGCGGCAGATATAATTGTGAATACTGCGGGAACTGTCTTACCGTCTGTCCTGTAGGTGCAATAATGTCCCGGCTCCACAGGCACAGCTACAGGCCGTGGTTTGTTGAGAGAGAAGTGGAGACCGTCTGCGGACACTGCGGTGTCGGCTGCTCAATGGTGCTCCAGATGAGGGAAAATACGATAATCCGGACCATCCCGAGGTTTGGCCTTGGCCTGAACAACGGTCTTCTTTGTGTGAGGGGAAGGTTCGGGTATGACTTTGTTGAGTCCGGAGAGAGGCTGGATACCCCCCTTCTCAGAAAGGACGGCGAACTAAGGCCCGTCTCCTGGGATGAGGCTCTGGATCATGTGGCGATGAAACTCAAGGAGATAAAGGAGAGCCATGGTCCGGCCAGCATAGGGGCGATAGCCTCCGGAAGGTGCACCAATGAAGACAACTACATGCTCCAGAAACTGATCCGGTTCGTTATTGGTTCCAACAACATAGATTCAGTGGCAAGGAATTTCTATGCACCAGCGGTAATGTACCTGGAGGGAATTTTCGGCCAGGGCATAACGGCAAACCTTATCCCGGGTATTGCAAACTCCGACGGGGTCTTCGTTATTGGAGGAGATCCTACGAAGATAAATCCGATACTGGGGCTCCAGATCAGGACCGCCCACAGAAAGGGCGGAAAAGTCATAACCATTGGAC
>WFTX01000261.1 GCA_015485235.1 Nitrospirota bacterium
ATGGCAGAGGCCTTGTGTCCGAGCCTGAGCTTGAGGTGGCCGTTCCCCACGACCCTTGCGCTCAGTACTTCACATTTCCTCGCCCCAAGCAGAGGGGATGGATTCCCGCAACCGAAGGGCTCCATCTGCTCAATCTCCCTTACAAGGGAAACGTTGACATCTCTGAGTGAAACGGTGGCATCAATGGTGAGAGCAGGTATGAGGTCTGTCCTGGTGAGGGTTTTCCCTATATGTTCGTTGATAGCCCTTTCAAATACAGGAAGGTCTTCCACCCTGAGCCTGAGCCCTGCAGCCTGCCTGTGTCCTCCAAAAGAGATCAGGTAGTTCCGGCAGGAGGATATTCCGCTTAGAAGGTCGAAGGAAGGGATGCTCCGGGCAGAGCCCTTGGCGATTCCTTCCTTTATGGAGAAGACAAAGCTTGGCCGGTAAAACTCCTCAGCCAGTCTTGAAGCCACAATACCCACTATCCCCTCATGCCATCCTTCAGATGCAAGCACAATGGAGAGATCATAGCCTTTTTCGTTCAGTAGATGAAGTGCCTCCTGATATATCTCCTCCTGAATGCCCTGTCGTTTCCGGTTGAGTTCGTCCAGATGGCTCGCCCTTGCCATTGCATCCTCATATTCCTCGGCAAGGAGAAGGGAGATCACGTCTCTTGCCTTGTCAACCCTGCCAGAGGCGTTCAACCTCGGGATGATTGTGAAGGCGAGCCTCCCGGCGGTTATGTCCCGTCCATTCAGGCGGGAGACCTCCCTGAGGGCAAGGATACCCGTCCTGGGAGATTCGTTTATCAATCTGAGCCCTTCCCTGACAAGCACACGGTTTTCCCCTATAAGAGGGACAATATCGGCAATCGTTCCCAGGGTGGCAAGATCGATCAGAGGTATGGAACGCTCCCTTCCGAGAAGTTCCGAGGCAAGCTTGAAGGCGACCATGGAGCCGGATATGAGGGATCCGGGATCAGTAATACGGGGGTTGATGACCAGGTCTGCCTCCGGGATCAGAGGCTGGCCGGTTTTGTCCTTTTTGGGCTCATGGTGGTCTGTTATTATCGTTCTGATGCCTGCCTGCCTGGCAAGTGTTACCGCTTCGAAGGAGGTGATTCCGCAATCCACGGTTATTATCAGGTCTGTCCCTGTCCGGGCGGCATATTCCACACCGGGGGGATTGAACCCGTAACCGTGAGAGAGCCTCTCAGGGATGAAATAGTCAACAGAGGCCCCCATGGACCGGAGCGCACTAACAAGTATGGCAGTCCCTGTCAGTCCGTCGGTATCATAATCGCCATGGATGAGGATTTTCTTCCCTGATGAGATCGCAGCCTTTATCATCTCCGCTGCCTCTCTCACACCCTGAAGTGCAGCGGGGTCCTCCATGTCTTCAATGGAGGGGTTGAGGAAGGCCCTGACTTCTGAAGGGGTCTTTATACCCCTGTTTATCAGGATCTGTGCGAATGCAGGAGAGACAGAAGAGGCCTTCGAGAGGTAATCTATGAACTCGGGGTTGGTCTTCTGGACGAACCACCTTCTGTCAGGCATGTACCAACCCCTGAAGGAGATATGTTGCCGGAATGGTTGAGAGCAGAAGGGAAGAGCCCTGATGAAACCTCTTTCCCCTTGCCTTACCCATCGGCATCCATCTCACTTTCTGGCGGTTAAGGGTTTCTTCCAGAGCAGTACGATGGGGCTTGCAACGAAAACAGAGGAGTAGGTTCCCACCAGTATCCCCAGTATCATCGCGAGGGCGAAATCATGGATTACCTCCCCGCCGAAGAGATACAGGGCCCCCGCGGCAAGCAGGGTGGTGAGGGATGTTACCAGCGTTCTTGAGAGCACCTCGTTGATGCTCCTGTTGAAGACCCCTGTGATGGACTCACGTGCCACAAACCGGAGGTTCTCCCTCACCCTGTCGAATACGACCACTGTATCTGTAAGTGAGTACCCGGCTATGGTGAGAAGGGCGCTCACGAGGATGAGGTTTATCTCCTTGCCCATCAGGTTGAAAATACCAAGGACTGCCAGCACATCATGGAAAGTGGCCGCCGTTGCACCCACACTGAACCTAAAGCGGAACCTCCAGGCGATGTAGATTAGTATGCCTGCTGTTGCTGCAAGTATCGCCCACATGGCGTCCTGCCGGAGTTTCGACCCTACCTTCGGGCCGATCTCCGTGGTGGAGTCGACTGTTATGGGGTTGTCTTTGAAGCCTGCCCTGAGTGAAGTGATTATCTTTTCAGAGAGGCCTCCGAGCTTCTCCTCCTTTTTCTTTATTTTTATGAGAACCTTGTTGACGGCAGGGAAGTCCTGGAGGTCGAACCCCTTGATTCCGGCTGTTTCCAGCACATTTCTGACCTCCTGGAGGGTAACGGGTTTTTCAAACTTGAGCTGGACCGCCGTTCCCCCTGCAAAATCTATCCCGAGGTTTGCCGAACCGGTCCAGATCTGGATGATCGCCAGTATCCCCAGAGCCACCAGAATGCCCGAAACGGCCAGGGTGAATTTTCTGAGTCCCATGAAGTCTATCTTTGTCTTTCTTACGATTTCTATCATATGCTCAGCTTTTTGACCTCCCTTCTTGAGTTTATGATATCGAAGACCGTCTTCGTGCCGATCAGTGCAGTAAAGAGGTTGATGGCCACACCAAGGCTGAGGGTGACGGCAAAGCCCTTGATGGGCCCTGTTCCGAACTGAAAGAGGACGGCCGCTGTGATGAGTGTGGTCACATGGGAGTCCACAATGGTAATGAATGCCTTGTCGTAGCCGGAGTCCACGGCAGCCCTGGGCGTCTTTCCGGCCCTCAGTTCCTCACGCATCCTTTCGAACATCAGTACGTTGGAGTCCACGGCCATGCCGATGGCAAGTATGATACCGGCGATGCCGGGCAAGGTAAGGGTGGCATTCAGGAAGGCCATCGCCCCGAGGAGGAGTATCACGTTAAGAACCATGGCAAGATCAGCGATCAGCCCCGACATCCTGTAGTAGATGAACATGAAGACGACAACAAGCAGGACGGCTATTATTCCGGCCTTCTTGCCTGCCTCAATGGAGTCACGCCCGAGAGATGGGCCGACAGTGACGTTCTGGAGGAGCTTTACAGGTGCAGGAAGGGCACCGGCCCTCAGGACGATCGCAAGGTCCTTCGCCTCTTCCATGGAGAAGGCGCCGCTTATCTGGGCGTTTCCGCCGGCTATCCGCTCCCTGATAACCGGAGCAGAATAGACATTGCCGTCAAGGATGATCGCCAGCCGCTTCTGAACATACTTCCCGGTTATCTCCTCGAATAGCTTGGCACCGGCACTGTTGAACGAGAGGGAGACATAGGGTTCATTGAACCGCTGGTCAATGGCGATCCGGGCCTCGGAAAGGAGGTCTCCCGTAAGGAGTATCTCCTTCTTCAGCAGAAAGGGCCGCTTTGTGACCTCTCCCGTCTCTTTATTGAATATGCGCTGAAAGAGGATAACATCATCCTCCGGGATCCTGTCCTTGAATTTCTGTATGAGTTCTTCCTCTTCACCGGGCCTTATCGAGGCAGGCAGTTCAGCCGCTACCGGGGCCTCGTCGTCAACGAGCCTGAACTCAAGCTGGGCGGTCTTCCCAATAAGCTGGATAGCCCTCTTGGGGTCTTTGTAACCGGGGAGCTGGACCACTATCTCGTTTTCACCCTGTCTATGTATAACCGGTTCAGCCACACCGAACTGGTCAACCCTGTTCCTGATTGTCTCAAGGGCCTGGTCGGTGGCATTGTCCTTTATCCGCTTTGCCTCTTCGGCAGAGAGCCGGAATATCAGGCTGTCACCGACCGTTGTGCTCTCCAGTGTCGGATAGGTATCAAGGACTGCCTGGCGTACTTCAGGGGAGTTGGGAGATATGATTATGTCTTTCCCCTCTCTCTTGACCTCCACGGTGAGCTTCCGTTTTTCCAGGACATCCCTGATCCTCTGAGCGGTCCTTTCTGTTGTTATTTCCACCGCCCGGTCACCTTCAACCTCGAAGACAAGGTGTATCCCTCCCTGGAGATCAAGCCCGAGGGCGATGCCGCGGTTGGGGAGGTTGTCCTTCCACCACTGTGGCATGTACTTGAAAAGAGGGGTGTTTGGTAAGAAGAAGATAAAGGCAAGGATCAATGTGCCTATGATCAGCCCGAGTCGCCACTTAATGTTCTTCATCTATCCTCCTTATGCCATCCTTGTGTTGTTTATCAGGAGATGAAATTCCGTCCCCAGGACCCTTGCAGCCTGTCTGCAGGCGGTCATCCTTGAGAGAAAGATCTCAAAATACTCGATAACCGGAGATATCCTCGTGTCGATCACCAGAGAGAGGGTGATCAGCTTTTCTTCAGGGCTTACCGAGAGATCGGACTCTGTAGCTGCAAAGTTGACCCTGTCATGGATGTCCTCTTTCACCATGGACGGATTCCTTACCCGGCTTCTGTGTACATCCGATTTATCGGCTATCAGCAGGGCTGCCGAAACCTCGTCCGGGATCGCCCCTTCGCTCTCTTCGTGAATTACGATCGCCGTCATTATCCTTGTTGTAGCCTCAAGCCCGAAGCCTGTCTCCTCAAGGATCTCCTTTGCAAGGA
The DNA here is from genome assembly GCA_015485235.1 of Nitrospirota bacterium. Classification (GTDB taxonomy): domain Bacteria; phylum Nitrospirota; class Thermodesulfovibrionia; order Thermodesulfovibrionales; family JdFR-85; genus WFTX01. The sequence continues at coordinate 4,582 of WFTX01000261.1, forward strand.
GAGCCCCCGTTTTATGGTGCTGCTTCCTTCCGAGCATGTTGCCGATATCATGGAGATATCCGGCGGCAGCAGCGATCGAGGCCTTTTCCTCCGGATATCCAAGTTCCTTCAGAATACTGTAAGCCGTCCTTGAGACTATACTACAATGTCTGAGCCCATGCTCGGTGTATCCGATGATTTCGAGATACCTGTCCGCCGCCGCGATGTAGTGGCGGGCCCGTCTGCTTTCAAAAAGCCTTTCTATTTCGGGAGTCAGATCATTCCTCTTCGGATGTTGCCCTGAGAGTTGCAATGTATGCCTTCCCGAGTTTGATCTTTACGTTCTCAGCTATCTTGAGGGTTACCGTCTTGTCACCCACAGAGTCTACCACACCGTAGATTCCACCCGAAGTTATTACCTTGTCCCCCTTCTTCAGTGCTTCGAGCATCTCCTTGTGCTGTTTTGCCCTCTTCTGCTGGGGCCGGATGAGGAGGAAGTAGAAGATTGCAAAGATGATGATCAGGGGGAGAAAACTGGTTATGAGTGACTGCGGGCCACCCTGGGCGCCACCCTGAGGAGCGGGTCCCAATGCCCAGGCTATTGCATCAAACATGATTCACCTCCGGTTTTTGTTCAGATTCCCCGACAGGGGTTGATAAGCCTTGATCTCTGATGTCAATAAACTCGTTATTATAGTGTTTTGGGTCTCATATTTTCAATAAAAATGCTTAATATTGTTGCATAAAGGTTGAACTTTTATTTAAGATTAATGATATGGTAGCCATATTAAAGAAGATTTTCGGGACGAAGAACGAGAGGGAACTCAAGCGGATTCAACCTGTTGTGGAGCAGATAAACAGTCTTGAGCCCTCGATTGCACCCCTTTCAGATGCCGAACTCAGAAAGATGACAGACCAGTTCCGGGAGAGGCTCGAAAAGGGTGAGGACCTCGACGATCTGCTCCCTGAGGCCTTTGCCGTTGTGCGGGAGACGGCGAAGAGGCTGATGAACATGAGGCACTTTGATGTCCAGTTGATCGGGGGAGTGGTGCTTCATGAAGGCAAGATTGCCGAGATGAAGACCGGTGAAGGAAAGACCCTTGTTGCCACTCTTCCTGTCTATCTGAATGCCCTGGAAGGTCGAGGGGTGCACGTTGTGACGGTAAATGACTATCTTGCCAGGAGGGACGCCCAGTGGATGGGTCCGATCTATCATCACCTCGGTCTGAGTATAGGGGTGATTCAGCACGATGCATCATTTCTCTACGACCCTGATTTCCGGACTGAGGAAAAGGGTTTTGACCGGCTGAGGCCGTGCTCGAGGAAGGAGGCCTATGATGCCGACATCACCTATGGGACAAACAACGAGTTCGGTTTTGACTACCTCCGGGACAACATGAAATATGAAATAGGTGACTACTGCCAGCGGGAGCTGAATTATGCGATAGTGGACGAGGTTGACAGTATCCTCATAGACGAGGCAAGGACTCCCCTCATCATATCCGGCCCTTCCGAGGAGTCCACGGGGAAATACTACAGGATAGACAAGATCATTCCCAAACTAAGGAAGGATGAGGACTTCACCATTGACGAGAAGGCGAAGACGGCTATCCTTACGGAAGAGGGGAGCCTGAAGGTGGAGAAACTCCTTGGGGTTGAGAACCTCTTTGATCCGACGAATATCGAGCTTGTCCATCACGTCCTCCAGGGTCTCAGGGCACATCACCTCTACAAGAGGGATGTGGATTATGTTGTGAAGAACGGTCAGGTAATCATCGTTGATGAGTTTACAGGAAGATTGATGCCCGGTCGGAGGTGGTCCGACGGACTTCACCAGGCGATTGAGGCCAAGGAGGGAGTAAAGATAGAGAGCGAGAACCAGACACTCGCCACAATAACATTCCAGAACTACTTCAGGATGTACAACAAGCTTGCCGGAATGACCGGTACGGCCGATACAGAGGCAGAGGAGTTCGCCAAGATATACGATCTTGATGTGGTGGTGATCCCGACGAACAGGCCTATGATAAGGAAGGATTACCCTGACATGATATACAAGACTGAACAGGCCAAGTTCAAGGCGGTGATCAACGAGATTGTGGACTGCTATGAAAGGGGACAGCCCGTCCTTGTGGGGACCATATCCATCGAGAAGTCGGAACTCCTGAGCAGGATGCTCAGGAAAAAGAAGATTCCCCACTCGGTTCTGAACGCCAAGTACCATGACAGGGAGGCGGAGATTGTTGCCCAGGCCGGGAGGCCATCGGCAATAACGATTGCCACCAACATGGCAGGCAGGGGAACGGATATCGTTCTTGGAGGAAACCCTGCCGGGCTGGCAAAGGAATTTCTGAAAGACAAAAAGGAGCCCTCCGACGATGACTGGAAAGAGGCCCTCAGGAAGGCGGAGGAACTCTGCCGGAGAGACCGTGAGAAGGTGGTCCAGGCGGGGGGGCTACACATACTCGGAACGGAAAGGCATGAGGCAAGAAGGATAGACAACCAGCTCCGGGGGCGTTCCGGGAGGCAGGGTGACCCGGGTTCTTCAAGATTCTACCTCTCCCTTGAAGATGACCTGATGAGGATATTCGGCTCGGACCGGATCTCGGGCCTGATGGGGAAGCTGGGAATGGATGAGGATGTTCCCATTGAGAACAAGATGGTCTCCAGGGCGATCGAGAATGCCCAGAAGAAGGTGGAGACCCACAACTTCGAGATCAGGAAACACCTCCTTGAATACGACGATGTAATGAACAAGCAGCGAATGGAGATTTACGCTTTCCGGAGGGAGATACTGGAGGCAGAGTCTCTGAGGGAGAGGGTTGAAGAAATGGTCGGCGAGGTAGTGGATGGCCTGCTGCTGACGCACTGTCCTGAGGACAGGCATGCAGAGTACTGGGACATGGACGAGCTTTCCAACGCAGTCTACGGGATCTTCGGGTTCAAGCCCGTGACAATCAGTGATATACAGGGTATCGAAGCCCTCAGGGAGCAGCTCATCAGGGAGGTGATGGATTACTACAGGAGGAAGGAGGAGGATGCCGGGCCCGAGGTGATCCGTTACCTTGAGAAGGTGGTGATGCTCCAGGTTGTTGATACACAGTGGAAGGACCACCTCCTTGCGATGGACCACCTGAAGGAAGGGATAGGGCTGAGGGGTTATGGGCAGAAGGACCCTCTTGTGGAATACAAGAGAGAGGCCTTTGACATGTTTGTAGATATGACTGAGAGGATAAAGACCGAGATCCTCACCAGGCTGTTCAGGATACAGGTCAGGACGGAAGATGAGGCCGAACGGATATCGGTCCGGAGGAAGACCCCTCTCATCCTGAGCCGTGGGGGAGGCGATGGAGAAAGGCCCAAACCTGTCAAAAAGACGAAGAAGGTTGGAAGGAACGAACCCTGTCCATGCGGCAGCGGCAAAAAATACAAGAAGTGTTGCGGCCTGAATGCATAGAGTAATAATAATATCTAACAGCCCCGAGCGGATAGAGGCCCACCTTGAGGAAAACCTCTATGAAGTGACTGAAACCGTCGGTTCCACTGACGGCATCGACAGGATACTCTCACCGCCGGACTGTTTTGTAGTTGATTATGACCAGTACGATGCCAAGCTCTTGAGAAAACTCTGTAAATCCTTCCCCTTGACTCCCTCAATACTGATCACGAAGAAACAGGTCTCCCTTGCAAGACGCCCCCTTGTTGAGAGGATCAGGAAGCCTGACGGCCGACGTATCAGTCAGGCAATGGCGAGGCTCCTGTTTTTCAGGGACCTTCTGATCCAGAATGAAACCCTCCAGGAGGAACTCCTTTTTGTCCGCTGGCTTAACGATATTCACAGGGAGATCAACCAGCTTACAATGGCTACTGATGACATAGAACGGATACTTACCTCGATCATGGAGAGGGTCCGCAAGAGGCTGAAAAATGACGCCTATGCCGTCTTCCTCAGGGACCCTGAGTCGGATTCCTACATGGTGGCGGCCTTTTCAGGTAAGAGACGGCGGGTCATAAGGGACCTCAGAGTCCCCTTTGCCGAGGGGATCGCCGGCTGGGTGGCTGCAAAGGATTCCCCCCTCCTCCTTGAAAGTATCCGGAATGACAGCAGGCTCAGGACAGAGGCACCGCTGCACCGTGAACTCCGGACCTCATCACTTGCCGCCATTCCCATAAAGGGGAAGTCATCGACCATAGGGGTTCTGGAGATAATAAACAGGCAGGGGAGCAGAGTCCTTGGTGAGGAGGACATGGAGATACTGCAGAAGGTGGTCGAGCCCCTTTCCGTGGCAGTTGAGAAGATGATACTTCAACAAAAGATGGCTGAGCTTGCAATTACTGACGACCTTACCAAGCTCTTCAATACAAGGTACCTCCAGAGGACCCTTGATGTAGAGATTGAGAGGTGCAACCGTTACAATACATCCATATCCCTGATCTTCATGGATCTTGACTACTTCAAGCATGTAAACGACAGGTACGGCCACCTGGTGGGAAGCAAGGTCCTTGTCGAAATAGGACAGTTGCTTCTCAACAGGCTCCGTGCCGTTGATATTGTTGCAAGGTACGGGGGGGATGAGTTTGTGATTGTTCTTCCCCAGACATCGGCACAGTATGCCAAGATGATTGCGGAACGTCTGCGGAAGTCGATCGCGGAGCAGGTCTTTCTCAAAGAAGAGGGCCTCAATATACGTGTTACTGCAAGCTTCGGGGTGGCCTCCTATCCAGACAGGGCCAAGTCGAAGGAGGACCTGCTCAAGCTTGCAGATGAGGCGATGTATCGGGTAAAATACCGCACAAGAAACAGTGTTTATGCTATAATCTGAGGGGGAGGGACCCGGGGTATCACCATATTATTTGAGGGTAAAGGTACTTTATGGCACTCTTTAACTATGCAACCAAGGAGATAACCCTGAAGATTGTTTACTACGGTCCTGGGTTGAGCGGAAAGACGACAAATCTCCAGTACCTGCACTCATCCCTTGATCCTGAAAGGAGGGGCAAACTCCTCTCGCTTTCCACCGAGGCTGACAGGACCCTTTTCTTTGACTTCATGCCCGTTGACCTGGGAATGATAAAGGGATTTTCCATCCGGTTTCAGCTCTATACCGTCCCCGGCCAGGTGAGATATAACGCCACGAGAAAGCTTGTCCTTAAGGGGGCTGATGCAGTGGTTTTCGTTGCCGACTCACAAACACAGATGATTGATGAGAACCTTGAGAGCCTGAAGAACATGAGGGAAAACCTCATAGCAAACAACCTCAAGCCTGATGACATCCCCGTGGTATTTCAGTACAACAAGAGGGACCTTCCTGATATCATGCCGGTAGAGGAACTACAGAGCAGGCTTAACCCTGAAAATCATCCCTTTTTCGAGGCAGTGGCCGTTGAAGGCAGGGGGGTGAACGAGACATTCCAGAGTATTACGAGGGCCCTCCTGAAGCACATCTCCTCAAAACACAAAATTGATATCAGGCCCCGTGCAGAAGAGACAGCAGAACCTGCCGGAGCTGAAAGGCCTTCTCAGGCCAGAGGCAGGACAGCAGTCCGCGCCAGGCAATCCAGGGTCTCTCCCATAGACAAGTCGGCCTTCCCTTCTGAGAGGGCCCTCGGACGGGTTGAGGATGAACTGGCTTTGCTTAAGGAGGCAATGGCCGGGAGTCAGGAACTGAAAGAGGAGATCGCCCGTCTCAGCCGTGCCGTTGAGAACCTTGCCGGGACCATGGAGAAGCTCTCAGCCCGGCAGGATGAGGCAACATCGATCCTGCTCCAGATCAGGGAGTCCATTGAAAACGCCAGGACCAAGAAAAGATGGTTCTTCTTCGGTTAGAGCCGTTCGAGCGCGGAAAGCAGCGCCTCTGCCTTTTTGAGTGTTTCGAGGTATTCCCTCTCCGGCTCTGAATCTGCAACTATACCTGCCCCTGCCTGGACAAAGGCGGTATCCCCTTTGATCAGGAAGGTCCTGATGATGATGTTAATGTCCATATCCCCTGTGAAGCCTATATAACCGAAGGAGCCGGTATAGGGTCCCCGCGCAGTCTTTTCCAGTTCGTCTATTATCTCCATGCACCTCACCTTGGGCACACCCGTTATGGTCCCGCCCGGAAAGGCGGCCCTCAGGAGGCTGAAGGCGTTTCTACCCGGTGCGATGACGCCCCGGACGTTTGAGACTATATGTATCACGTGGGAGTAGGATTCCGTCACCATCAGTTCATTCACCTCGACAGTACCATAACGGCAGACCTTCCCGAGGTCGTTCCGTTCAAGATCTATCAGCATGATATGCTCCGCCCGTTCCTTTTCATTCAGAAGCAGGTCGGCACGGAGGCGGTTGTCATCCGTCCGGGTCAGCCCCCTCGGCCTGGTTCCGGCAATGGGTCTGGTCTCGGCGATGTCGGCTCTTAGTCTGACCAGCCTCTCCGGCGATGAGCTTGCAATCTGGTAGTCACCGAAATCGGCATAGAAGGCGAAAGGGGAAGGGTTGATCTTTCTGAGGATGGAGTACAACCTGAAGGGATCTCTCCCTACCATGTCAGCAGAGATCCGCTGCGAGAGGTTTGCCTGAAATATATCTCCCTGATGGATATAATTCTTTGCCCTGTTTACTATCTCGACGTATTCCACCCTCCCGGTCTCGTAGCAGATATCAAGGCTCCTCTTCTTCCGGGGAAGGCTGAAATCTGTTGATTCCGGAACCAGCCTGTATTGCTCAGACAGATGTATCACCGACTCGACAGCCCTTTCATAGGCCGGGTTTACTTCATCCATTGGAAGTGAAAGGCGCTGGCTTACACTCTCCCCTTTTTCCATTTTTTTGCAGAGGGTCTTGAAAATCTCCATGGCACCGGGAGCAGAGACGGCATGGGCGGTCCTTTCAATATGGTCAAATGCAAGAAGGGTTCCGGTGAGGTAGAAGTGGATATCAGGGATCTCCTGGTCGTCAGTTACAGTACATGGAAGTCTCTCCAGGTAGTGCACAAAGTCGTAACTGACGAGACCGACCAGCCCGCCCATGAAGGGAGGAAGTCGCCTGGATGATTGCTGGGGATAGTGGCTCATCAGTTCCATCAGGAAGGTGAGGGGCCTTTTGCCCATCCGGTTCAGGTCAAGAGCCAGTGTTTTATTACCCTCGTCCTTGAAGGATATCTTCATGATCCCGTTTTTCAACCGGAGTTCCATCAAAGGGGCAGGTATGATGAAGGAGTACCGGGAGATGGCCTCCGGTCCTTTCATGCTCTCAAGGAGGATGCCTTTTGAGGAGCAGAGACTGCCGAAGACCGATGCTGGCTCCTTGAAAGGTAGTTCCAGGTAGATGGGTATGTACACGCCTCTGTTCAGGAGTGCATCCCTGAAGGTTTCCTTTGATGGGAGTATTGAGGAAGAGGTGGAGTTCATTCAGGAAGAGAGAATCTCCAGGGTGATCAGATCAATCGCTTCCAAAGGGTTCTTCTGGGCAAGGACGGCCCTTCCGATGACCAGATAGTCTGCACCGTTTCTGAGGGCATCCCTGGGGGTCATGGTCCGTTTCTGGTCATCCGGTGGAGACCACGATGGGCGTATCCCTGGAGTTACTATGATAAAGTCCTTCCCGTGTTTCTTCCTTATGGATGAGACCTCATGCCCGGAGGCGACCACACCGTCAAGCCCTGCTTCATTAGCCATAGATGCAAGATGTCTGACATGGGTCCGGATCCCGTGCTGAAACCCCATTTCGTTCCGGAACTCATCCTCGGAGATGCTTGTAAGGACAGTGACGGCTATGATCTTCGGCCTGGGGATATTTTCCTTGAGACATGTCTCCACCACGGCATCCCTTGTCCTCCTCATCATCTCATAACCACCGGATGCGTGGAGATTGAACATGGAGACCCCGAGCCTTGCGACCTGTACAGCCGCTCTTGAGACGGTGTTGGGGATGTCATGAAACTTCAGATCAAGAAAGACCTTCTTTTCCCTGTCGTGGATCTTTCTAACGATCTCCGGCCCGGCGGTGGAGAAGAGTTCGAGTCCCACCTTGAAGGTGGTCACCCACTCTGAAAACTTATCAACCACCTCAAGGGCATGGTCAGGATCATTGAGATCAAGGGCAAGTATGAGTCTGTCTTTATGTGGCAAATCTCCTCCTTGTTGAAGAGCAACTGTGTTTTAACAGGTATATTTTACCTGAAACAGGCAGACAAAAAACCAGTATGTCTTCAAATGGGGGATTGGTATATTGGTGTATTGGTATATTGGTTACTGGTGTATTAGGTTATTAGGTTGCTCAGCCTCAGCCTTGACCTCAGCCTGAAGGCTGTCATTAATCTCGTTGATCTCGTCTATCTGGTTTATTTCGTCAGTTTCGTTCATTTCATTGATTTCCTTCGCAATCAACGCAATTAACGCTACCTAATGTTGCATAAACAGGCGGGGAGCCATACCCTCAAGCCTTTCCAGAACCGATGAGATATTTCAGGATAAGCAGTAACGCAGGACTTAACGCCGGGTGGTATCCTGACTCAGGAGATGTCACCATACGCTAAGGTATCGATGGAAAGGCTTTCAGGCATAACTCCCCGCCATTTTCGAACGATTTTATGCAACTGTAAGGTAAATCAATTGTTTCCGTGTTTATCTGTGTTCCCGTTTTAAGTTGCTGTTCAGGATTTGCCATGATCTGTGTTATGTCTTGAGGTATCGCTCACATCATTTACAGAAGGTATCAGAATTCTGTATAATTTTAGAAGTCAATAAACTCTGAAACTATTAGAGGAGGTGAATTATGTCAAAAAAGATCGCAGTACTTGCAAGGGACCGTCAGGGAGAGGCGCTAAGGATGTCAGTGGGGATTACTCTTCTCGATGACACGGTTGATGTCTATATCCTTGACAGGAAGGTTGAGGAGACCGAGGAAAACGAGATGAATCTTGAGGCTATGAAGGATATGGAGATGAAGATCTTCACCAACACCAAAGAGAACCCGGACTTCGAGTATATCAGTACCGAAGATATCGCCCGGAGGCTTGTGGATTATGATGTGGTAATCCCCTATTAGGGGAAGAGAAAAGAAACAGTGAGGTGATTGAGATGAAGGTGCTTTACATATTGAAGAACGAGC
>WFTX01000262.1 GCA_015485235.1 Nitrospirota bacterium
GAGTTCCCTGAGTTCCTGTGCAGTCCGGACGTTTTTCAGGGACTGAAGGAAACCCTCTCTCAGTTCGCCGAGGTCATCCATGCCTTTGATTAAGCGGCAAGGGAGGCCTTAGCCTTCTCCACCAGTTCGCCGAATGCCCGGGGGTCATGATAGGCGAGTTCGGCAAGGACCTTCCTGTCAACCCCTACCCCGGCCTTCCTCAGGCCATGGATGAACTCACCGTATGTAAGGCCCGCCGCCCTTGCAGCAGCATTTATCCTTATTATCCAGAGCCGTCTGAAGTCACGCTTTCTGGCCCGTCTGTCACGATAGGCATACTGCAGGGCATGCTCAACCGCCTGTTTGGCAACCTTATAGCACCTGCTTCTGGCACCATAGTAGCCTTTCGCCATCTTGAGGACCTTCTTGCGTCTTCTCCTCGTCTTGAAACCACCCTTTGTCCTTGGCATATCAAAACCTCCAAAAAAGTTACTGGTATATTGGTGTATTGGTTGTCAGTTATTGGTGTTCACCAGAGGCTCTACCCGTAGGGAAGCATCTTTTTCACGGTCTTCACCTGGGTCTTGTCCACAAGGCCGCCTTCCCGGAGCCGCCTCGTCCTCTTGGCAGGCTTGCCTGTCAGGAGGTGGCTCTTGTTCGCCTTTGACCTCTTGATCTTGCCGGTGCCTGTGAACTTGAACCTCTTTGCGGCACCTCTGTGAGTCTTCATCTTGGGCATTTAACTATCCTCCGTTTCTCATTCTCTGATACTGCAGATATCTATCCCCGCTATTTCGGGGCTATCACCATTGTGATGGACTTGCCCTGAAGGCGGGGTCTGTTCTCGATATTGTATTTGTCTCCCAGTTTCTCAATGATCTTCTCAAATACCTGCATCCCCAGTTCGGGCCTTACAATCTCTCTCCCGCGAAAGAAGAGGGAGACCTTCACCTTGTGGCCACTCTCAAGAAACCGGACGGCATTTCTCACCTTCAGATCGAGATCATGATCATCAATCCTGGCCCTGACCTTCACCTCTTTGAGTGTAGCCGTCTTCTTATGGGACTGCTTCTTCGACTGCTGGTACTTGAACTTGCCGTAATCAAGGATCCTGCATACCGGCGGTTTTGCCTGCGGCGCCACCTCAACAAGGTCAAGTCCCCGTTCTTCTGCCAGTTTCAGGGCCTCTGCCACCGGGACCACACCGACCTGCTTCCCGTCGACATCAACAAGCCTGACCTCCCTGGCCCTGATGAAATTATTCACTCTGTATTGCTGTGCTATAACACCACCTCCCGGATCTGGGGATTAATAATTGTTGCCTCAAGCCTGAAGGCTCAGGCTCCTTTCCTCTATCTCCTTGCTCATGGCAGAGATTATGTATTCAAGCGGATGAGGGCCTGACTGCTCGCCTCCCCTCTTCCTGAGCGGAAGCAAGCCGGTCTCGATTTCCCTGTCACCTATTATAACCGAATAGGGTATTTTCCTGATAGATACCTGCCTTATCTTGTACCCGACCTTCTCATTATCAAAGTATCCCTCCGCCCTGATACCGGCATCCTTCAGGCTGCCCAGAATCTCCCCGGCCCTGGGTATATGCCTCTCCGCAACCGTTATCACCCCGATCTGGACGGGTGAGAGCCAGAGAGGGAATGCACCGGCGTAGTGCTCGATCAGGATGCCGAAGAATCTCTCAAGGGAGCCCATCAGCGCCCTGTGAATCATGATCGGCCTGTGCTCTGCACCATCAGCCCCCCTGTAGGATACATCAAACCTCTCGGGGTTGTTGAAGTCCACCTGGATGGTGCTGCACTGCCACTGGCGCCTGAGTGAGTCCATCACCTTAATATCGATCTTCGGGCCGTAAAAGACCCCCTCTCCGGGATCTATCTCAAAATCAAGCCCCTGGGTCTCGAGGGCGCTCTTCAGGGCATTCGTTGACCGCTCCCAGTTCTCAAGGGAGCCTACATACTTCTCAGGTCTTGTTGATAGATACACCTTGTATTCATCAAACCCGAAGGTCCTCAGGACAAAAAGGGTAAAGTCAAGGACCCGGAGGATCTCCTCCTCGATCTGGTCTTCCCTGCAGAAGATATGGGCATCGTCCTGGGTGAAGCCCCGTACCCTGAGAAGGCCGTGGAGCACGCCGGACCGCTCGAACCTGTAAACCGTCCCTAATTCGGCATACCGGATGGGAAACTCCCTGTAACTCCTGAGGGCACTCTTGTATATGGCTATATGGAAAGGACAGTTCATCGGCTTTATCTCATAATTCACGCCTTCAACTTCCATGGGTGAATACATGTTCTCGCGGTAGAAATCCCAGTGGCCGCTCCTTTCCCAGAGGTTCAGTTTTGCAATGTGAGGGGTATACAGAATCTTGTAGTCGGCCCTGAGGTGCTCGTCTCTCCAGAAATCCTCTATCGTCTTTCTGATCAGGGCGCCGTTTGGATGCCAGAGTATAAGGCCCGGGCCTATCTCCTCGTTTATGCTGAAGAGATCAAGCTCCTTCCCAAGCCTCCGGTGGTCCCTCTTCTTGACCTCCTCAAGAAACTGGAGATACTCCCTGAGGGCCTTCCTGTCACCGAAGGCCGTCCCGTATATCCGCTGAAGCATCTTGTTCCGTTCGTCTCCCCTCCAGTAGGCCCCGGCAACACTCAGGAGCTTGAAAGCCCTGATTTTCCCGGTCGAAGGGAGATGGGGACCCCGGCAGAGGTCAATGAAGTCCCCTTCCTCGTAAAGGGAGACGGTCTCATCCTCTAACTCCTCGATAAGTTCTACCTTGTAAGTCTCTCCCCTCTGCCTGAAAAGTTCAATAGCCTCATCACGGGGAAGGATCATCCTCCTGAAGGGGGTGTCTGCCTTTATTATCTCCTTCATCCTCTTTTCTATCCGCTCAAGGTCCTCGGGGGTGAAGGCCCTCTCCGTATCAAAGTCATAGTAGAAACCGTCCTCAATGGCCGGTCCTATGGCCACCTTCACGTCTGGAAAGAGGTCCTTTACGGCATGGGCCATCACATGGGATGTGCTGTGCCGGTAAAGCTCGAGTCCCTCGGGGGAGTCGACCGTCACGGGCTCTATCTCTGCATCATCGGGAAGCCCCGGGAGGTCGGAAAGATCCATAAGGCGTTCTCCGCACCTGAGTGCAAGGGCACCGCCCTTCCGGAGGAGAGCCTCCGCCTCCTCAGGCGTCACCTCGCGTACTTCATCTTTCAGTCTGATCCTGATAATAACCTCCCTCGTCTCCTTAGTAA
>WFTX01000263.1 GCA_015485235.1 Nitrospirota bacterium
TATTTGAAGGAAATTCCCTTGGCTGTCAATTCACGATACAGAATCTTCTGTACAGATCTGATAAGAGGCTCTATTTCTATCTCTTCAGTCTTCAGTTTGACCTTCCCGGCCTCTATCCTTGAAATATCAAGCAGGTCGGAGACCATTGAGGCCAGCCTTGTTCCCTCGTTGTGGATTGTCTCCAGATAGTTTTTTGCCTTCTTTCCTGTAACTACATTGTCAAGGAGCATCTCCGAGAGTCCGACGATGGCGGAAAGGGGCGTCCTGAATTCATGGGAGACCGACCTGATCAGGTCGGTCTTTATCCTGTCGATCTCCTTCTCCTGTGTCACATCCCTCAGGACCTGGACAGAACCGTAGATCTCGCCATGGGGATCTATAAGGGGCAGGGAGTTTACCTCGACTATATGATCAATACCCCCAACATTCAGGTTCAATTCCGCCTTTGCCTCTTCTCCACTGAGTGCTGTCTTTACAGGCAGCTCATCATTGCAGATCCCGCCGAAGATTTCCTGATACTTTCTGCCTACAAGGTTCAGAACGGGGATGCCAAGGAGTCTTTCAAGAGACCTGTTTGCCGAGGATATAATCCCGTTTCTGTCGACAGTGCAGACCCCCTCGGAGATTGTGTTGAGGATTGCCTCGGCAAGACCCTTCTCAATAATCCTGCTTTCATAGAGCTTGCTCCTTTCAAGGGCCACACCGAATATGCTTGTTATGATCCTCATGAGGTGGATGTCATCCTCCTTGAAGTCTGCAGGAGTCCTCCTCCCCAGTGTGAAGACACCTATGCACCTTTCTCCTATACAGACAGGGAAGGCGAGGAGTGAGTGGATGCCTTCTTCCCTCAGTTCCTGGAGAGGGGAATAACGGTGTTCATCGTTGATGGATTTTATGTTGACAGGTGCCTGTGTTTCTACGGCATGGGTTTCCGGGGTAAGCCTCTCAATGGAGATTTCAGGGCTTAAAATCCTGATACCTTCTGCGTGGCTCAGGCGAAGATGGTTTTCAAATGTATTGGACCAGAAGAGAATGATCTCGGCCTTCAATGCATCCCTTATAAGGCTTGAAGAGAACTCTATCACATCATTGACGTCAATTGCGGTGGCAAGTCTTTCCGTCAGGTTCAGGAGGCTTTCCTGTTCCTTGACACGCCTTTCCTTCTGGGCATGAAACATCTGTCTCATCTGCTCATAGAGTCTGATATTTTCGAGAGCCAGGCCGGCCATTTCTCCGACAGATCTCAGGATCCTCACATCCTCTTCAGAGAATGAGTAGGGTTTGTAACTGAAGAGGCAGTACACTCCGAGTATACGTTCCTTTCCCTTGACCGGGATACAGCAGTAGCCCTTTATCCCTGATTGCCTGAGAACGCTCCTTGAGATTCTCCGGTCAACACCTATGTCAGATGTGGTTATCAGTTCCCCTGTAAGGGCCACCCTTCCCGGTATGTCCTCACCGAGCCTGATCCTTCCGGCCTCCTTCACAAATTCGTCTGATATGCCCCGGTGATAGGAACAGTTCAGTATCCTGCTTGACTCATCGAGTATGAAGAAGCCGCCGCCGTCCATTCCAAGCATGTCTATGAGCCTGTCAAGGGTGCTGGAGAGGACTTCGTCAGCCTTCAGCGATCTGTGGATTATGGTGGCGATGGAGTTCAGGAGCATGAGTTCCCTGTGCCGGCGGGAGATTTCCTTCTCATAGATCTTGCTCTCGGTGATGTCCCGGAGGAGTTCTATTATCTCCATCGGTTCACCTGCGTTTCCCGTGATGGGACTTGCAACAATCTCTTCATAACGCTTTTCACCAGTGGATGTGTAGTGTTCATGGACATGCCTGAAGACCTCTCCCTCACTGAAGACGTGCTGGATAGGGCAGTCTTCTCCTTCATGCCAGCAGGGCTTGACCCCGTGATGGGAGACCTCAAAACACTTTCTTCCGACGATATCCGGACCGTACCGCCTCAGAGACGCCCTGTTGGCCCGGACTATCCTGTAATCACGATCAATTATGAGTATTGCGTCCTGAATATTGTTCATGATCGTCTCAAGATGTTCCTTTGATTCCCTGAGTTCGGTCATCAGCCGGTGTTGAGGACGGAAGTCCTTGATTATTCCTATCTTTCCAGTGCTTTCTCCATCCTTTATGATCGGTGCACCTGTGATGAGTACGGGGATCAGGGAGCCGTCACGGGCGATGAGGCTGACCTCATAGGTTGAGGGGATGCCGGCCGCCCTCCTGTCTTCCAGTTCACGCCTTATGATCCGCTCGTTGGCCTCATCCACATAATCATAAACAGATGTCCCGATTACCTCTTCCCTTCTGTAGCCCAGGAGTTTGGTGAAGGCTGGATTGATGTCCACTATCCGGTCATCTTCGTCAACCACCCACAAGGCGTCCATCATGTTCTGGATATAGAGGTCCTTCCTTGTGAGTTCCTCTGTTTTCGCTCTCAGGCTCCGGGCCATCTCATTAAAGGCCCTTGTCACCTCACCTAATTCGTCTTCGGCAAGGACGGGGAAATCAATCTCAAGGTCACCGTCTCTTATCTTCTTTGCCCCTTCCGTTAGAAAGCGGAGGGATTTGTGAAGCCCCCTTGTGAGAAATAGTGAAAGCATGAATGCGGCAAAGAAAGAGTAAAAGGCGATACTCAGGAAATGACGGAATATCTCCTTCCGGGCATCATCGTGTATCCGGTCGAAATGTTCTGAATATTCAGGCGGGATATACTTTCCTTCAAGCGCCTCTTCTGCCCTGAAAATGTCTTTCAGTCCCTTGTCCAGGGTGAGCATGAGCGGCAGAAGTAGAAGTATGCTGAATATAAGGAAAGACAGAAAGATCTTATAGATTATCCTTGTCCTGAACATTTTGATCAGATCGTCATTATGGAATAGGTTATGTACATGGCAATAAGGATCAAAATCAGCGCCAAAAAGGTGGCGATAACCGGCTTTCCGCCTGCCTCTGAAACAGAGTCGAAGTCAACCTTCATCCCGATCGCGGCAAGGGCGGTGGAGAGCGTGAACCTGCTTACCGGCCCGGAAATCCTTGTGAGCTTCTCCAGGTTGAAGATATTGACCGAGACAGCCAGGAGGAGAAAGGCGACCACGAACCAGGGTATGAAAAACCCCTTCCCCCTTTCTCTCGAGAGCAGAACCGAGAGGGTTATCACAAATGCAAGGAAGGAGATCCTGATAAGTTTGTATTTTACCGCCATGTTGACACAGTCGTTGCCACAAGTGCTTGCAGCAACCTTTACCTGCCCGAGCATGGGGAGCGACGTCCCGGTCAGAAAGGCGAATTCCATCGGGTTCAGACCTATAAGGTCCCCTATCACAGGATAGAGTATCATCGCCATCAAGCCATATACCATTATGGTCAGGAGGGAGATGGAAGTCTCTTCACTTTCAGCGTTGATAAGGGGTGACACTATTGCGATGGCAGAGGCCCCGCAAGTGGACATGCCGGTAGCAAGGAGGATGGAAGTCTTCTTCTTAATATTGAAAAACTGGGTGACCATATAGACACTCGCAAAGATGGATATGTAAGTTATAACCACTGGAAAGACCAGTTTCAAGTCAGGTCTTCCCACGTGGAGTTGCAGTCCGTAGAGGGCTATCCCTACGGGAAGGAAGAACTTGATGGTAACCTCCACCCCCTCGTTCAGGATATTTCTGTCTTCAAGTATGTTGGAAAAGAGCATGCCCAGAATTATGGAAATTACTAGGGCTTCAAAGGTCGGATGAATGTAGGAGAGGCTCGTTGCTATTATGGCTATGGAGATGGAGAAAAAAAGTCCTGTGAATTTTTTTGACATTAAAGAAATAATATCAGAATTCAGACTCTTTTCTCAAGATATTTTAATCATTCCCAGGGGATTGGGGGCATGTCTTTTGAAGCCCTTCTCCTGGGCTATCACATCAAGTGGAAGGCTCAACAGGTCGAGTATCCAGGGAGAGTGCTCAGCGAGAAGCTCCAGTTCAAACCCCTTCAGGTAGGACTTGCAGGCATTACAGCTGTATATCTTCATTCCCTTTTCTTTTTCTGTTGTGATTATGCTTGTCTCTTCAGGTGTATCAGAGCCGCAGAAAGGACAGCCTGTCCTTCGCCAGGGTCCCATCGTCCCGCAGTAACTGCAGAGGAACCTTCTTTTTTCCTCCTTTTCAAGGAATGAGAGTACGGGGGCTCCGTTACAGACAGGACACCGGCCTTCTGCCCAGAAGATACCGTCGATGTTCATTCTCTCCTTTTCCGCTCTCAAATAGGGGCGGGCGATCAGAAAGAGTATCACCTCCAGTTCCTCTCTTTCAAAGGGAAGGGCCGGCATTTCGGGTATCCTGAGGGGTATCTCCCTGAGAGGAACCCTGCCTTCACAGACCTCCTTGCTGAGAAGATGTACATCCTCTTCGTCCAGGCCGAAGGCCCTGCCTACAAGCGAGGTTATCTCATGGGCTTCCTTTTCCTCAACCCATAGTTCATGATTGAACATATCCTGAGGAAGGGAGACCTTCAGTTCATCAAGCCGCTCAAGTTTGTGATAGAGTTCCAATATGTCTTTCAGGTATGGCCGTTCCCTCACTATCTCTTCATAGCTCATGGAACCTCCGGTATATTGAGGATTGCAGTTCTAAACAAAAGAATCCCTGTCAGTAACAGAAGTGAAAGGAAGAGCTGACGGTTGCCCCCGGCAATAGCATTATGGCGTTCAAGGTTTCTCATTATTTTCGCCTGTAAGAGCCGGGAAAGGTCTTCAAACCCTTCCCGGCTCTGAGTCTCAGTCTATACCCAGGTCTCTGGCCCATTTGCCATGGTGCTTCTTCGCCCAGGCCCTTGTGACGGTTCCCCTGGTCATAACCCTGAATGTGCCTGGATTGGCCGCCGTTCCAAGGTAGATATGAAGGGGGACGGTTACGGCAAAAAGGAGAACGGCGATGTTATGCAGAAAGTGCCCGAAGAGGATGTTACCACGGGAAGAGGGAAACAGCCAGAGCATATAGCCGCTCAGAGAGATTGCCAGTCCACCTCCCACAACAATGAGGAGATAGAATATCTTCTGCCCAGCGTTCAGTTTTCCCTGAGGGGGAGGTTCGGCTGTCCTGGAGAAGTATCCGCCCAGTGAGGATATCCAGGCGGAGTCTTCCCTGCTGAAACGGAGGGATTCCCCTAAATAGTTACCAAAGGTCAAAATCAGGGAGATTGAGAAAACCACACCCGCCCACTCATGGATCACCTTTGCATTATGGACCCCGAAGAACATGGTGTTGATCCAGCTCAGGGTATGGTAAAGGAATCCGAGACCTGTAAGGAAGAGGATAGAGAAACTGGCAGCAAGCACCAGATGGTTGAATCTTTCAAACCCCGTTGTTTTCTGGACAAGATCCTTTTTCATTATTCATCACCCCCTTCATCAATCTCTTTCGGGCCCACCGTTACATAATGTGTAGCAGCGGCAGCCACGGCACCGGCGAGACCAATAATGGTGAGTGGTTTCAGGATGCCTTTCCAGAGTCCGATAGTAGGTGAAAATGAGGGTTTGTCAGGCATCCCGTAAAAGGATGGGGCTTCCCTGAAGGCGAAAAGGACACCCAGGCCTCCCAGGTCGGCCTCGCCGTAAACCGCTTTGTATCCCGATGTCCTGGCCTCTCTGATAAGGTCCACACGGTCACCGTAACTTATAGCCCCGGTGGGGCATGTCTTGGCGCAGGCCGGTGAAAGCCCGTTTGCTATCCTGTCGGAGCATAAGTGGCACTTAGAAATCCTGTCGTTTTCATCATACCTTGGTATGTTGAAGGGACAGCCGGCCACACAGAACTTGCAGCCTATGCAACGGGCCTTGTTGAAGGCCACCGCCCCTTCCGGGGTACGGAAGAGCGCCCCCGGTGAGGGGCAGACCCTTATGCATCCTGCGTCGGTACAGTGCATGCACCTCTGGCTGACGAAGAGCCACCTGAGCCCGTCCGGAGTGGAGGTCTCAACAAACCGAATTCTGTTGTAGAGGTTGGGTGTCAGATCAGGCGGATTCTCATAGGTCCCGCGATTTACCGTCCCCTCGCCAGGAAGTTTGTTCCATTCCTTGCAGGCGGTCTGACAGCCCCTGCATCCTATACAGAGGTCAGGGGTTACAAGCAGGCCCTTTTTCCGGCCTATAATGTCAACGCCGCTCAACCTTCTTTTATCCATCTCTTCCAATGCCATCAGATCACCCCCTTATGCCTTTTCAACGTTGACCATGAAGGCCTTCGTTTCAGGAATCATGGTATTAGCATCACCCACTGTAGGAGTAAGAAGATTGGAGGAATCACCGCCGCTGCCGTCTTCGGGGTATTGCCAGCCGAAACACCAGGGGAGTCCGACCTGATGCACCGTCCTGTTCATGATCTTGAAGGGCTTGAAGCGGTTTGTGACTATGGCTATAGCCCATACCTTTCCACGCACAGAGGAGACGATAACCTTCTCACCGTTACGGATCCCTTTTTCCTTTGCAAGTTCTTGGCTCAACTCCACGAATATCTGGGGCTGCATCTCGAGCTGCCAGGGGAGGTGTCTTGTGAGTACACCTGTCTGCCAGTGTTCTGTCACCCGGTAGGTCGTGGCAACATAGGGATACCTGGCATCATTGGTCGCAAAGATATCTTCCGGCAGGCCCCCCTTCTCCTTTGGACTGTCCTTCCCAGCCTCGACCTCAAAGAAGAGCTTTGTTGCAGGGTTCACCCTGTGTGACCTTGAAAGAGGGTTTTCCTGGATCGGGCCTTCAAGTGGCTCATAGTGCTCCGGGAAGGGGCCGTCAGCCCTGCCAGGCCCGAAGATATGGGCCACTCCTGCGGGCTTCATGATAAAGGCGAGCCTCGTCTTTTCCTTGTTCACAAGGGGTGGCCAGCCACCG
This sequence comes from Nitrospirota bacterium, assembly GCA_015485235.1. GTDB lineage: Bacteria > Nitrospirota > Thermodesulfovibrionia > Thermodesulfovibrionales > JdFR-85 > WFTX01. The sequence goes on from WFTX01000263.1 coordinate 6,884, forward strand.
TCAGGGACATCACCAACCCATTTCTTCCCGTTCCAGTAGATAAGGGGCCTCTTCGGGTTTCTCGGTCTGCCGTATTCATCCACGGAGGCACGGTTGTAGATTATCCTCCTGTTTACAGGCCAGCACCAGGACCATTCAGGATAGAGCCCGAGCCCTGTGGGGTCCTTCTTTGAGCGCCGGGCCATCATATTGCCCTTTTCAGTATAGGATTGACAGTAAAGCCAATTGCCGCTTGAAGTGGAACCGTCAGCCTGGAGGAAGGCGAAACTCGGAACAAGGGTGCCCTTTTTGAAGAGCTTGCCCTTTACCACCTTGTCTTCAAGAAAATAGCCGTTGATCTCTTTTGCTATCAGGTGGGTATCGATCTTTCTCACCTTGCCCTCGGGGTCCTTCGGACCGTAATCCCAGGCCAGTTTCACAACGGGATCGGGATAGGCGCCTCCCTCTTTCTCATAGAGTTTCTTTACGCGCCAGAAAAGTTCGTTCATTATCTCAGAGTCGGGCCAGGCCTCGCCAGGCGGGTCAGCTGCCTTGTATCGCCACTGGGCCCACCGGCCTGAATTCGTGATCGAGCCTTCCTTCTCAATTGATGCGGCACAGGGCAACTGGAAGACCTCTGTCTTTATCTCCTCGGGGTTCATTCCAGGCCCTTTCCAGAAGGAGCCGGTCTCGTTGTCAAAGAGATTTACATTTACCATCCAGTCCAGCTTTGCCAGGGCCTTCCGCACCTTCCCGGCATTGGTGCCGGAACAGGCAGGGTTCTGTCCCCAGGCAAAAAAGCCCTTGAACTTCCCCAGGAACATCTCGTGAAAGAGCATGATCCAGGAGGCGTTCTGGCCGTCATCGAGTTTTGGCAACCATTGGTAGCCGAAATCATTCTCCTTTGTGGCTGCCGCACCGTAATGGGCCTTCAGAAGGCTTACGGAGTATTTCGGGTAGTTGGACCACCAGTTTGCGCTGTTTGGTTCCCTGCTTTTTGGTGTGTAACGGTCGTTGTAGGTTTTAAGGTCTACATCGGACGCCCTTGGCGTCTTCAGGTACCCGGGAAGGATATGAAAGAGGAGACAGTGGTCAGTGGAGCCCTGGACATTGCTCTCGCCCCTGAGGGCATTTACACCCCCACCGGAGATCCCGATATTACCAAGGAGCAACTGGATTATCGCCATATTCCGTATGATCTGAGTGCCCACGGTATGCTGGGTCCAGCCCATGGCATACATGATGGTTGCAGCCCGGTCGGGCCTCCCTGTTGAGGCATAGGTCTTGTAGATCTCCACAAGTTTTTCCTTCGACGTTCCCGTTATCTTTTCAACCATCTCCAGTGTATAACGGGAGGTATGCTTCTTCAGAAGCTGAAAGACCGTAAAGGGATTGGTAAGAGTCATGTCCTTCTTTATCACACCCTTTTCGTCCTTCTGGAAGGCCCAGGCCTTTTTGTTGTACTTCCGTTTTTTTGGATCATAACCTGAGAATACGCCATCCAGTTCGCCGGGCATCTTGAAGTTTTCGTTCACGAGAAAGGGGGCATTGGTATAATTCTTGACATAGAACTCGTCATAGAGCTTGTTATCCAGGATGTACTTGATCATGCCGTTCAGGAAGGCGATGTCAGAGCCGGAGCGGAGCGGTGCATAAATGTCGGCCCTTGCCGAGGTTCTCGTGAACCTGGGATCCACGCTTATGAGTGTAGCGCCCCTCTTCTTCGCCTCCATCACCCACTTGAAACTTATGGGGTGGTTTTCAGCGGCATTGGAGCCCATGATAAGGATGACATCGGCATTCCTGATGTCAATCCAGTGATTGGTCATTGCGCCTCTTCCAAACGACTCTGCCAGAGCCGCTACTGTTGCAGAGTGTCATATCCGTGCCTGGTGCTCTATATAGACCAGGCCGAGGCTCCTGAGCCACTTCTGGAAGATGTAGCACTCTTCATTGTCAAGGGCTGCACTCCCGACGGAGGCGATACCGTCGCACCGGTTCACAACCTGTCCCTGTGCGTTTCTAACCACAAATGTCTCGTCCCTTGTCTTCTTGATACGCTTTGCTATCTCGTCAAGAGCCCAGTCCCATTCCACCTCTTTCCACTCATTGGCCCCCGGGGCCCTGTATCTCGGTTTGGTAAGCCTCTTGGGGTTGTTCACGATCTGGTAAAGGGCGGCGCCTTTTGAACAGAGTGTTCCTTCATTTATCGGGTGGTCAGGGTCGCCTTCAGTGTTGATCACCTTGCCGTTCTGCGTATGTACTATTATCCCGCAGCCGACGGCACAGAAGGGACAGATTGTAGTGGTTTCCTTTGCATAACGGATTGGGAGGGTACGGGCGTAGGCCTTGACGGGCTCAAGGTTTGCGCCGAGGGTTCCAAGCACTACAGAGCCTCCGGCTACCTTGAGAAATCCTCTCCTTGAAATGTTCATTGACACTCCCCCTTTGGTGCCTCCCCTGTCAGAACAGGGGTTTAGGGTTAATAATGAAACGACCCTTCAAAAAAGTGTTTTCTCGAAATATCACCTCCCTTGCCTAAGATTCGGGGTCAGTGGCCCCTTGGGCAGGATATGAGAAATATTGATGACTATATCATACTCCTAAATATCTTCCATGTCAAGAGGATGTTCGATCTTTGCTGGAAAATTTCTTTAGGGATTTGGAGTGTCTCCTGATACTGCCTATACGTTGCTTCAAATATCTGGATATTACTTAATGAAGATACCCTGCGGCCACGATACGGGCCAGCAAGACCGCAGGGTATCTTCGATATGTAAGGAAGTTTTATCTCATTACATTTGCTCGCTAACCCCGTGGCAAGACCACGGGGATCGATACGATTAAAAATGCGCTCGCTATGCATATTCAATGTCAACGATCGGATATGTTAAATATCAAAGCCCCTTCTCTTCTCTTTCCGCCGGAAACTACTGTTGTTTAAAGATTATATAC
>WFTX01000264.1 GCA_015485235.1 Nitrospirota bacterium
AAAAAGTCTTCGACTTTTCGGGGACCCCTGCTCCGAGGCAGGCAATCTGCTTCACCCTCCTGGTGAAGATCATAGATTGCCTGAAACCGCTCAAACCCTATGCCCTCCTGCCCTTTATTGTTGGAGCATTTTTTCTATCGGCAATCTGGGGATAAAGAATAGGATGTGCCGTTAGGTGGAAGATTCTGGTGGGGTTAATGGCTTCACTCTCAGGGGGATCTTGAGAAGGGTCTCCGCACCTTCAGGGTCTCTTGCTATAACTGTAATAAGGTACTCATCCCTGTCCGGAGCTTCAGTAAGGGTCCAGGCTACCTTGCCATCAGCATCTATAGTCATTCCCTCAGGTGCTTCCTGAAGCTCATAGGTTACAGGATCACCATCCGGGTCTTCGGCCTTGACTATGGCGGTATAGGTGTTTCCCCTGAAGGACTGGTTCTCAAAGGTGCTGGTGAAGAGGGGCGGTGCGTTCTGGATGGTCACGCTCCTTGTGACAGGAGGGCCTTCATCCTCCCCGTCTGACGGAAAGACCTTTACCTTTACCTCATCCCCCCTCTTGAATACACCCTTCAGTGTCTCGCCGGTCTCACCTTCAGGTGTGCCGTTTACGTACCATTCGTACCTGTAGGAGACGGGATCTCCGTCAAAATCTTCAGCCTTGATGGCTACCTTCAATGTGCTGGTAGTTACAGGAACATCAGGCAGAAGCATGGCTTGCCTGATTACGGGGGGAGTGTTACCGATGGTTACGGTCTCAGACCGTAATTCACCAGCAGGTGTCCTGACGGATACATAAATCCTGTCTCCTTTCTGAAACCTGTCAGGCGGAAGGGCAGGGCCTGTCGCATCCTCGATGGGAGAGTTGTTTCTGTACCACTGATACTCAGCCTTCTTCACCTTCTTGCTGAATCGTATATTCAATGTACTGGAGGAGGACGGGGTTCCGGGGATTATTGTTACATCAACCCCTCCAGGGAGGGAACCCGTGACAGTCCGTTTCCGCCCGTCAGGTGCTTTCTGTTCTGATCCTGACTTTATCCCTGACAGGGTGGTTCCGGCTTCCTTCTTTACGTCTCCCGAAGGCAGCGACTCCTTTTTTCCCCTCCCACAGGCGGGAAGAAGGAGGAGCGAAAGAAGGATGATGAAAATTAAAGGGTTCCTGGCTATTTTATTATCCTCCAGTCCCATTTGTCTCCGTCTCCATCCAGGTCCTCTTCCACAAGTTGACAGAGCCGGATGGTGCCTGTAATGTTTATGGCAAGGGCATACTGGTGTTCACCGCTTTTGAGGTAGATGGCGGCGTTGTTTCCCCCTTCGTAAAATCCCTTTGAGTTGAACCGTATACACACGTCTGAGCCGCTAAAGACACCGCTGACAGTGGGGCAGTTGTTGATACTTACGAAGGCTCCTGAGGAATTGGTCGTACCTGACGAACAGGCAGCATCATCAACCTGAGAGAGCCTTCCGGGGACAGCAGGGCTCAGGCTCTCGTATTGTCTGATCGGAGCATCAGTGGTGTTTTCGAATTCGGGATCGAATTCCCCGGGGTTATATACCCCGTCAGCGTTCTCATCCTGCCAGCGGTAGATCCTGTATCCCCCGTCGTCTGTGTCGATGGCAACAAAGACGCGCCTTTTAAGGGGAGTGGCAGTCAGGATACCGCCGATCACCTGATTGTTTATTCCCACATCTCCCTGATCCTGTGCAACGGACTGGGCCCATTTGAGGTCACTGTAGAGCTGGAGGGCCCTGTTTTCAAGCTGGCTCTCCCCCACCCACTCGAAGAATGGCGGGGCTGAAAGACCCAGGAGTATCCCCACTATTGCCAGGACGATGAGCAGTTCTACAAGGGTTATTCCCCGCCTGTTCATAACTTCCTCCACCAGAGGACGTCAAAGGGGTTGTCCCTGTTGGGATTTGGTGCAAAGGATGCCGCCGTTGTGCTCCCTATTTCGTATATCCCTTCAAAGGGTGCACTTCCTCCGGTAGCTGCACCTCCCTTGCTCCCGCTCCGCAGAGAGATCACATAGGCATGGTTGCTGTCAGCATCAATGCCGCCGACAAACCCACCCTCTGCCCATTCAGTACCTCCGCTCCCCTGGAGTACCGTGGCCCCGGCTGTCTTGAGGTTCAGGAGGCCGACCCTGCCCGTACTCTGAAGCTGGGAGACATCTGTCTTTTGCTTCCGGCTGTAGAAGTCCTTTGCAGAAACAACCATTACACGGGATTTCGAGAAGATGACAGGTTTAGACCAGATCTTCTCACCAGGATCAGTCTCATAGATGAACTGTTTCGGTTTGCCCGTTCCCGGATCTTCTGCTTCATAGATTATGGCGTACTTGCCGTTTACCGGTGATGTAAGAATCCTCACGCCGAAGACATGGTATTTCCTGGTGTTGGATGCAAAGTCCGTCCCACCTGTACCGAACACCACCAGGTTGCTTGAAGTGCTCACAGCCGCGCCTATAGGCTCCTGGGCACCCTGCGGGGTCGTACCGGCTGTACAGCCGTTTGTATCGCAGGTCACGTCAGGGACCTCGAAGACCGGTTTTTCAACGCCCGAACTGTCCTGGCCAGCGATGCTTTTACCTGTTACAGCATTCAGCGCCCAGAGCCTTCCCTGCATGTCACCGAAGACGACATAGTCCACAGTCCCGTTGTCATCAATGTCCATGAGGGCAGGTATGGCAGGGACATCGGTGATGTTGACGGCATCACCTGTATAAGGGAGCCTTGTCTCCCACACTACATTCCCTGAACAGTCATTGCCGGAATTGTCCTTGCAGACCAGTTCTATGGCATATGCGCTGACACCGGAGACACAGGCAGGATCAGTCGGGTTCGCCGTGCAGTCGTAGTTCCAGTTGGAGGGCTTCTTCTTCTCTATCCAGTTGGATGTGAGAAATACAAGGGTCTTCAGCTTGTCACCAACGAAGACGCTTCCTATGGCCGTCCCCTTTGACTGGCCCATGTTGCAGTTTTTCTGATCCCCTTCACACTTTGTAGCAGTCGTGTCGGCATAGTGGCCTTCCCAGAGGACCTTCGGCGTGTAGGGGTTTGTTACATCAAGGGCAAAGAGGACCCCTGCTCCGTTGGGTATTGTGGAATTGGCGGAGTTTCTTACCTCGGCGGTTCCCACGAGATAGGTCCTCCAGCAGTACTCGGTGCTTATGCTGCAGTTGGTTCCATCGTTCTTTATGAGGAAGTCGCCAAGGGCGGGCGAACCGTTAACACTCACGGCCGGCTCAAAGGTGGTGTAGTCTGTTGGATCAGGATGAAAGGGCTGGTCCTTGAGAGAACTGAGGAGCGAGCCGGGGATGAAGGCCCAGATCTCGCTGCCGGTCCCGTTGTCATAGATGCCTGACGCGGAATCCCATGAACCTGCATGAAAGGCATGGAGCATTCCGTCATCGGCACCGGCGAATATGACCATGTCACGATGACCGTCAGTCGTTGTAGATCCCTCGTCAGCAGGGGCGACCAGTCTTGAGTCTGTCATGAGGGCTGGTGTGGAGTGCTCGATGGCCCAGAGTTTCTTGGAGTCTTCACCACAGCCGCTCAGATCGGCAGTACCGTCAGGGGTGTAATCGCAGGTGCTTCCATGAACATCAGCAGTGGAGGCATCTTTTCTTCCACGTACGGTGTTAATAAGGACCTTGGCATCATCAGCTGTGGACTCGCCAAGGTAGGTCATAAGCGTTGATGCGTTATTAGGGTCGAAAGTGACGGTCGTTGTCAATCCAGGAAGGTTTGTGAATATGTACCTTGTAGAGAGGTTTTTGTCCGGAGCAGATGGAAACATGCTTGTTCCGGCATCGGGGATATGGTCAGCGGCATCCCAGATTATTGAAGGGCTTCCGATAGTCCCATTGGCGATGTCAATAATCCTCCCTATCTTCTTCAAGTGCCCGCGGTAGATGGGATAGTCGAAACTGGCCTTGTAAATCACATTCTTGATTACTGTAGGCTCGCCAGTCGATGCGTCTTTCTCTATCACCTCGTCCTTAACAATGGGCTGGGTCTTTGTAAACTCATTGGAAGTGAGCTGGAACTTGAGTGCCAGGAGGGTATTGAGGACGTACTTGATGCCGCAGGTATTCGACGACTTCCAGTCAATGGCACAGGTGCTCGTAAACGGACCAAGGACATAGTTGAACCCGCCGCATGACAACCCTGAAGGCAGC
>WFTX01000265.1 GCA_015485235.1 Nitrospirota bacterium
GAGACAGAAGAAGGCCCGCGTAGAGGCCCTCAAATCCATGCAGGACCATACGATATTAAACACCTTCTTTGCAGGGATATCAGGGAAGACGGAAGAGCAGTTTCTGGCGGATGCACTCAGGTCGGCACTCCAGATTGCAGACGCCCCGGCCGGAAGCATCCAGCTCTACAGCGGTGAAGAGGTCATTCTCAAGGCATCCCAGGGCCTGAGCAGACGGTTTCTTGAGAGCACCGGCAAATCCGTCCTTCCCGGCGGGCTGACAGAAAAGATCCTGACTGAGAAGAAGATTATCGAAATCCAGGACACCCTCACAAGTGAATTCAACAACCCCGCCTTCCTGATTGAGAACATAAGGTCGATCCTTGCAATCCCCCTTGTCCAGGGAGACTCCGCCATGGGGATACTCTTCATAGACGATTTCAAACCCCGGCGCTACTCCACACGCCAGAAATCCTCTCTCGGCATCCTGGCAAGGCTCACAGGTGAGTACCTCGGCCTCCTGACCGGATCAAGGCAGGCGGAGAGAGAACGGGCCAAACTCACAAAAATCTTTGAGACCGCCAGGGGGATCATATTCATAACCGATGATCAGGGGATAATAAGGGAGACGAACCTCACCGGCCCTGAGAATGAAAAAAGCCACCTCATAGGTACATCCTTCGGGGACCTCCTCAGCAATGAAGACAGGGCGGCCCTCCAGCGGGAACTGGACAGGAGGGGCATTGCCAGAGACTTCAGCCTGAAGCTCAGCCTGCCAGGCATGAAAGAAGAAGAACCCCAGGACTTCCTCCTGAATGCAACAGTCCTCTCTGACGAGCGGGAGGGAAAGACCTGGTGCGGGATATTCCTCCTGGAACATGTCGGCAAGATCACCAGGCTTGAAAAGGCCCTCAGGGAGAAGGAAGCCGAGGTGGAGGAACTCCAGGGAATACTCGAAAAGAAGGTAATCGAGAGGACAGAAGTCCTTGAGAGGATGAACGAGGAGTTGGAGAGGGCCAATGAACTGAAGGGCCGATTCATAGCGAACATGAGCCATGAACTCCGCACCCCTCTGAACTCCATAATCGGATTTTCCGATGTGCTCCTGGAAGGGACCTTCGGGAGCCTGAGCGAGGACCAGAGCCGGTATATCACCAACATAAAGGCCGCAGGGATTCATCTGCTCCAGCTTGTAAACAACATCCTTGATCTTGCAAAGCTGGAGGCGGGGAAGGCGGAACTCCAGTATGAGGAGTTCTACATCGATGAACTCCTCCATGAGGTCCTCTCTACGATGACACCCCTTGCCGAGAAGAAGGAGATAACGATTACTGCTTCCATTGATCCTGACATTGACGAACTCGTCGCTGACAGGATAAAGATAAAACAGATTCTCTTCAATCTCCTCTCCAATGCTGTCAAGTTCACACCCGAGGGCGGGAGTGTCTCCGTCCATGCAGAGAAGGTTCAGGGAGGTGAAGGGGGCGGCGGCTTCAGGTTCTCTGTGAAGGATACAGGTATAGGGATCCCCCCCGACGAGATAGAGAAGATTTTTGATGAATTCGAACAGGTGGATTCATCCACATCACGTCAGCAGATGGGAGCCGGACTCGGGCTTTCACTCACGAAGAAGCTGGTAGAGCTACATGGCGGAAAGATTTCAGTTCAGAGCAGTCTCGGGAAGGGAAGCGTATTTTCATTCACCATACCGGAGACTGTCGTGACTGCTGAAGAAGGAGCCGAACCGGCTGAAGCAGTGGAGGCTGTAAAACTGGACTTCCCCTGGATGAAGGAGGAGGCCCCTCTCATCCTGGTGGTTGAGGACGATCCTCCCACGGCGGAACTCCTCACGCTCCATCTCACACAGGCAGGTTACAGGGTCGCCCATGCCTTTGACGGGAGAGAGGCGGTGGAAAAGGCAAGATCCATGCGACCCTTTGCAATCACCCTTGATATAATGCTCCCCAAGAAGGACGGGTGGGAGGTACTCCAGGAACTCAAGGCAGACGCAGAGACATCCCATATCCCCGTAATAATTCATTCAATCGTGAACAACAGGGAGCTTGCCTTTGCCCTTGGTGCCACAGACTATCTGATGAAACCCCTCCAGAAGGAAGACCTCCTTGCAAAACTTGGGGAACTCACGGCTATCAGGGGGAAGATGTCCGCGCCACCCACAGTACTCCTGATAGATCCGGACAGAACAGAGGCCGAGGCGATCAAGGGCCTCCTGGAGTCAGAACAGATTATCACTTATATCGCAGAAGACAGAAGCAAGGGACTGGAACTCTCCGTCGCCCTCAGGCCGAGCCTGATAATGGTGAACACGGAATCACCCGAGATCGATGAATTCGACCTCATACAGGAACTCAAATCCTCTCCATCCACGAGGGATATCCCGATATTCATCATCACTGACCGGGACATCTCGGTGGAAGACCGGATGACCCTTCTTGGAAAAATCGAGAGGATCATAAAAAAGCACGGTTTTGACGAGAAGGAACTGATCGATCATATCAAGGAGCTGGAGGTCCTCTACCCTAAGAGGGCCGGCCTGATTGATGAGTCAACGGGGCTCTTCAGTCACAGGTATTTCCAGATCAGGCTTGCCCAGGAGGTGGAACGGGCGACACGGTACAAGCTCCCCCTCATACTCGTAATACTGGACCTGGACAACTTCGGGAATTTCGTCAAGGCCAACGGTGAGACACGGGGTAACAGTGTCCTCAGGAAGGTGGCAGAACTGATCAGGAAGAATATCAGGGGCTCTGACCTCGTTGTCCGTTATGGTGGGGACTCCTTCGCCGTCCTCCTGCCGAACACGGTCCTTAATGCCGGACTCTCTTTAAGCAACCGGTTCAATGCAATAATCAAGAACTATCCCTTCCCTGGAGAGGAGGTCCAGCCCAGGGGATGTATAACGGCAAGTGCCGGCCTTGCTTTTCTGGGAGGACAGAGTCCTGAAGAGCTCATCCTCTGTGCAGAGAAGGCCCTTTCGCTGGCGATAAAGAAGGGTGGTGACAGGGTTGAAGTCTTCGCTGAGACGGAAGACAGCCCGGTCAGAAGCTGAGGGCCTCCTTGACACACTGGAAAGCCCCCTGGGAAAGATGTATATTATTTACACCGGGGGACGAGGGAGAAAGGTTATACTTCTTCATCTCGGGTTCAGCATGGAGAAGGTCTCGGAATACCTCCCATCCACGTTACTCAGAAAGACCCCCCTTCCTGAGAGTGTAAAGGATCAGTTCAGCCGTTATTTCAGAGGAAACCTCAGGACATTCAGTCTGAATTACCACCTCGAAGGGACAGATTTTGAAAAGGCCGTCTGGGAGGCCCTGAAAAAGATCCCCTATGGAGAGACCCGTACCTATCAGTGGCTTGCAGAGGAGGTGGGAAGCCCCAGGGGCGTCAGGGCCGTGGGACAGGCCCTGAGCCGGAACCCTCTTCCCATAGTCCTTCCATGTCACAGGATCATTCAGTCAGACGGGAAAATAGGTGGCTATTCATCTGGCGTGGAGATCAAGAGGCGGCTCCTTGAACTTGAGTACTACAATACGATTCAGGACAGATGAGGTACCATACGGTTGCATTAATTCTACCCCGGAAGCAGGGTGAGTACACCCAAGTAGTCTTCTCCTCCTGTCTTGTATCCGGGGGGCTGCTCTGAATTTTTCATTATCAATACATGGTGGTTCATGTAAGCGCTTTCCTGTGTCGGCTCGGCGGAAACCGATCGGACTTCTCTGCTCAAAACCCTTTTTACCACTGATCAGGACTCTTAAGGCACCGTCCATAACAGGTCCGCAGGACTCGTATCGAGCTTTCTCTACTCAGACACGACCGGAGCTTCATAATGAAAAATTCAGAGCACACCCCCGGAATCACACCATATTAAGTTGGACGGCCCGTGAGAGTATGTCTCTGCCGAACCTTATTTTTTTGTAACATTAAGGATAATAGGCTAAAATATCCCCTGTTCTCTCCAGTACTGTCTTACCCTTTCCTTGAGGCTCCCCGGAAGCGGGACATAGACAAGCCTCTTTGCCGTATCATCGCCCTTGCGGAAGGCCCAGTCAAAGAACTTTACGGTCTTGATGTTTGAATCCTTCTGATCCCTTGCAAGGAGTATGAAGGTGGCGCCGGATATGGGCCAGGCATCCTTGCCAGGGGCATCGATGAGCCAGAGGTAGAAGTGTTTTTTCGGATCAAACTCTCCTGAGGCACCTGCAGCCTGGAAAGATTCAAAACTCGGCTCTATAAACTCTCCTGCAGCGTTTTGAAGAAGTATGTGCGAGAGCCTGTTCTGCTTGGCGTAGGCAAACTCGAGGTACCCGATGGAGTACTTTTTCCTCTTTACATAGTTTGCCACTCCTTCGTTGCCCTTTCCGCCTATGCCTGTGGGCCACTTCACAGCCTTGCCTGCACCCACCTTCTCCTTCCATTCAGGACAGACCTCTGCAAGATAGGTGGTGAAGATCGCCGTAGTGCCCGAACCGTCGGAGCGATGGACAACGGTTATCTTTTTCTCAGGGAGCCTGAGCCCGGGATTTAACGCCCTTATCTTGTCGTCACCCCATGAGGTTATCCTCCCGAGGAAGATACCACACAGGGATCCTGAGTCAAGCCTCAATTGCCCCGGTTTTATACCCCTGATGTTTACGACAGGCACCACCCCGCCAATCACAGCCGGGAACTGGTAGAGCTTCTTCTTCTCAATCTCTTCAGGCCTGACGGGTGCATCGGAGGCCCCGAAGTCAACGGTCCGGTTTACAATCTGCCTCACACCGCCACCGGAGCCTATGGATTGATAGTTGAGCCTTACGCGGGTCTCTTTCTGGTACTGCCACGCCCATGCCGAGTAAACAGGGTAGGGAAAGGTTGCCCCTGCGCCGTTTATGGTCTCTGCAGCATGAGCCAGACCTGCTGGCCAGGCCATAATCAGAACTGCCGCTATCATTGTGATAAACCTTTTCATCAAAAACCTCCTTTACAATTCTAATTGATTCTCCATTACGGGAAAGTTACAGAAATGTTACAAGAATGTTACAAGACATATCTTTCTCTTTATCACCTCCCCTTTCAATCCCGAGGTAATTATAAACAGGGCATTTATCCGGTCTGTTCTTGCAGAAGTGTTCACGATAAAGCAGAGTGGTCGGCAACCTGTTCTCACAACCGTCACTGCTCAGAGTAAAGTACTTGCAGATCATTTTTTCTCCCTTAAATACGGCTTCATTATTATTCTGCCGCAAATTGCCGAGTTGCTCTACGGGTCAGTTGTTGTAGGATGTGGGCGATCCTCAGGTTGTTTCTGTAAGCAAATCGGGCTTGCGGGTCTTTGTTGATTTCTTGATCGTACTTTTGCATTGATCTTGTGATTATGTTACTACACTCCCTGTTACATCCTTATTAAAGAAGGATTACAGTTGTGTTAAAATTTCATGCGCTGTGTTATCCTAAAATTCTTTTTTATCTGAAATGAGGAGGCCATGAAGGTATGATATTCCTGAAAGATTTGATCAGGGAGGCGGTTTCCCGGCTGGGAGCCGAGGTTCCCTATGTTGAGCTTGAGGTTCCGCGGGATGAGAAGTTCGGGGACATCTCAACCCCGGTGGCGATGACCCTTGCCAGGCCCCTCAGACGGGCTCCCCGCCAGATAGCCGAGGAGATCGCAGGAAGCCTTGAAGAAGATCCCGCCATTCAGAGTGTGGATGTGGCAGGGCCCGGATTTCTCAATTTCCGTATATCCACGGACTTCCTCCTGAAGGAACTGGAAAGGGTACTCCGGCACGGCCCGGACTGCCTCGTGCCTGAGCCTCCGGAAAGAAGGAAGGTCCAGATCGAGTTCGTAAGTGCCAATCCCACAGGGCCGCTTCACCTGGGGCATGGCCGGGGGGCTGCAGTCGGTGCCGCCCTGGCGAACCTTCTTCAGAGAGGCGGGTATGAGGTTGAGAAGGAGTTCTACATAAACGACGCCGGCCGCCAGGTCCGGCTCCTCGGGGAGAGTATCTATGCGAGATACCAAGAGCGGTTCGGGAAGGAATATCCCTTTCCTGAAGACGGCTACAAGGGGGATTACATATCCGAGCTCGCCGGAAGGATTGCTGAAGAGGTGGGCGAGAAATATATAGGAATTTCCTTTGACGAGGCCGGGGGTTTTTTTATCGAGCGGGGGACCAGGGAGATGCTTGATACAATAAGAACTGACCTCGAGACCTTTGGTGTGGTCTTTGACAGATGGCAGAGTGAAAAGCTGCTCTACACAGAGGGGCTTGTGAAGAAGTGTCTTGACGGACTCCGGAGTGAAGGGAAGCTCTATGAAAAGGACGGGGCCCTCTGGTTCAGGGCTTCTGATTACGGTGATGACAAGGACAGGGTCGTGGTAAAGAGTGACGGAAGCCATACGTATTTCGCCTCTGACATAGCCTATCACTGGTACAAGATCCAGCGGGGCTTTGATGAACTCATAGACATCTGGGGAGCGGATCACCACGGTTATATCCCGAGGATGAAGGCGGTTATAAGGGCCCTTGGAGAGGACGAGGGAAAGCTCTCGGTGATCCTCGTCCAGATGGTTTCTCTCCTGAGGGGAGGTAAGCCGGTCCAGATGTCCAAGAGGTCAGGGGAATTCATCACCCTCCGCGAGGTTATCGAAGAGGTGGGGGCTGATACCACGAAGTTCATCTTCCTTACGAGGAAGGCCGACAGTCACCTTGAGTTCGATATCGAGGTGGCAAAGAAGGAATCCTCTGAGAACCCGGTTTACTATGTTCAGTATGCATATGCAAGGATACAGAGTATCTACAGAAAGGCGGCTGAACAGGGAATCGGTCTGGAGGATATCCCCTTCGATGCAATAATGTATCTCAAGGAACCTGAAGAGATGAGACTCCTGAAGAAGATACTCCTCTATCCGCTCATATTTGAAGGGGCCTTCAGGGCGAGGGAGCCCCACAGGATAACCTTCTATCTCCAGGAACTGGCCGGGCTCTTTCATCCCTATTACAATACTCACCGGGTCCTTTCCGATGATGCAGGGCTGACGGGTGCCAGGCTTCTACTCCTCAGGGCCGTGGAACTGGTGCTGAGGGAGGCCCTTTCGGTGCTGGGGATATCGGCCCCTGAGAGGATGTGAACAAAAATATAAGGTCCGGCACGGGCCCTCACGGGCCTTCAAAGGGGATTATTGGCATTTCCGCCTGTCTTTTTGAGATAATGGTTAGTAGCTCACTGAAAGTTGTTTTTGGGAAATGAATACGGTCTGATTCCCGGGGTATGCTCTGAATTTTTCATTATCAACACCTGGTGGTTTATGTAAGCGCATCACTGTGTCGGCTCGGCGGAAACCGATCGGACTTTTCTACTCAATAACCCTTTTACCACTGATCAGGCTTGTTAAGGCACCGTCCATAACAGGCTTTCTCTACTCAGACACGACCGGAGCTTCATAATGAAAAATTCAGAGCATACCCCGGGATAACTGAACAGACAGGGGAGACTTCTTGAGTGTACACTCCCATGCAGGGAAGAATTTATTCAACTGTAAGGTAAATTACGGAAACAGAAGAATGAAAAACAGCACGGAGCATCTCTGCAGGGAGACCCCCGATCCCGGTCGGGCAAGGAAGAACCTGGAGAGGTTTCTGAAGACAGTCTCCGATCCGGAGCCGTTTGATGCCTTCATGCCTGAGATCGCCCGGCTCTTCAGCTTCAGCCAGTTTCTTGCCCACTTCTCAACCCTCTTCCCGGACAGGCTTCTCCATGCCCTCAGAACAATGGACCAGTCCGTGACAAAGAGCATCGTCTCATCCGAGATAGAAGAACTGCTCCCTCCCTTTGAAAAGACCTCAGAGGAGGAATTCATAAGGTGGGTTCGTTTCTTCAAGCGGGACCTGCTCCTGAGGATCACGCTGCGGGACATTACCGGCCGGACAGGTACTGTTGAGGCGATGGAGGAACTCACCCATCTTGCCGAGGGGTTGATAGAAGTTACTCTCCGATGGTCCCTTGAAGTCTGCAGGCGCCGTTATGGTGAACCTCCTGAAGGGGCAGGGATCGCGCTCATCGGTCTGGGAAAACTGGGAGGAGAGGAACTCAACTACAGTTCGGATATTGATCTGATCGCAGTTTATGACAGCCCTCCCGGCGAGACCACGGGGATACTCAGCCCCTCAGGGGTCTGTATGGGCAGGGTTTCAGTACATGAGTTTTATAACAGGGTGATTGAGGTCTTCTCGAGGATACTCTCGCTCCAGACCGATGACGGGATAGGCTACAGGACGGACCTCAGGCTCAGGCCCCAGGGCCAGAAAGGTCCCCTTGCCCAGTCGATTGATGCCTGCCGGAGGTATTATGAGAACTGGGCAAGGACGTGGGAGAGGATGGTCCTGATCAGGGCAAGGCCTGTTGGGGGTGATGGCTCCCTGGGGAGTGAGTTTATCGAGATGATCACTCCCTTTGTCTGGCGGAGCCTGGATTACCCCGATATCGAGGACATAAGGGCGATGAAGAAGAAGATAGACTCGACATTCTCCCGGAATGACATCAAGCGGGGATACGGCGGTATAAGGGAGGCGGAGTTCTTTGTCCAGACCTTTCAGCTCATCTACGGGGCAGAAAGAAAATCAATCAGGAGCAACAGGATCCCGGATGCCATTGACGCCCTGAGGGGACTGGGTGTGATCCCTGTGGAGGAACTCGATTTTCTCTGGGAGAGTTATCTCTATCTCCGGAAGATAGAGAACTACCTCCAGATGAGGGACGACCTCCAGGTCCATAAACTCCCTGAAGATCCCGGTGGGATGGAGGTGCTTGCAAAGAAGATGGGATACCACAAGGTGGAAGAATTCACCACTGAACTCCGGGTGAAACGGATGGGGATCAAGAACATGTACAACTCACTCCTGGGGACTGAGGAGGATATCAGGAATGAGGCCCTCACGCTTCTTGAAGACGAGATGAGGAAGGAGGAGCTTCTTGGATATCTCACAATGAGGGGTATTCAGGAGCCGGCTGAGGCAGTGAGATCCCTTGTCGGACTCAGGGAGAGGATGGGGAGATACAGGACCAGGAGAGAGAAGGTCCTGATGCGGGAGGTCCTTCCTCTGTTTCTGGATGAGGCCTTGAGGAGCCCCTCTCCGGGCAGAGCTGTCCGGTTCCTGGAGCAGTTTTTCTCTTCCTTCGGAGGTGAAGAGGCATATCTGGAGTGGTTTCTCGACCAGAAGAGGTTTATAAAGGGACTGGTGAAGATATTCGCCCAGGCAGGTTACCTTGGGAGGATATTCCTCAGTAACCCCATCTATCTTGACCTGCTGCTGGAAGGTACGGTTATCAGGAAAAGGAAGAGTGCGTTGCTGGCCCAGCTGGAGAGGTATCTTGCTTCAGGGGATTACAGGGAACAGTTCATAGTGGAGTATAAGCAGTGGGAGGAACTCAGAATCGGACTTCTCTACTTCTCCGGCATATTCAACCTGACCGATCTGATGAGGGGGCTTTCGAGGCTTGCAGACTCCATAATCAATATCTCAGAGGGCCTTGCAGGTCTGGAAGGGCAAAACGATTCCTTCCTTACCATAGGGCTTGGAAAACTGGGAGGAAGGGAACTCACCTTCGGCTCGGACCTGGACATACTCTATGTAGCCAGGGGTAAGGAGGCAAACAGGTACGCTGAGACTATTACACGGATTCTCTCAGCCTACACGGATCGTGGCCAGCTATACAGCATGGACCTCAGGTTAAGGCCGGACGGCTCAAAGGGTACGATCCTGAAGGATATGGAGGGGCTCAGAACGTACTATCTCAGGAATGCCCGGCCCTGGGAGGTCCAGGCGCTGATCAAGGCCCGGCCTATAGGTGGTTCCTCTTCAATGAGATGGAAGTTTATGAGAATGAGAGAGGAGGTCTTCCGGAAGCGGGGTGCGGAGATCCAGTGGGAGGAAATCAGCAGTATGCGGACCCGCATAATTACAGAGGTCTCCGGGGAAGAGAAGGGGATGGACATAAAGTTCGGTCCCGGCGGGCTTGAGGATATCGAGTTCTATATCCAGTGGCTTCAGATGAAGAACTGGGAGGGGATAAGGGGTCTGCTTGTGCAGAATACCATGGAGGCCCTGCGAAGGCTGAAAGGGGCAGGGATCATTTCAGAGAGGGATGCCGATATTCTGAAGGATGCCTGGTTATTTCTGAGAACTGTGGAGACGCTTCTGAGGCTCGACGGCCAGAAGGCCCTCCAGATGGATTCGGAGACGGCAATAAACATCTCCCGGGAGGTGGGACTTAAGTCCGCTGATATGCTGGCTGAGAAGACAGGAAAGTTGAGGAGCAGGGTTTCGGAAGTGATAGGCTCAGCCACCGAGGGCTGACGAAGCAGTAAGGTTCCTGAAGATTGTAAAAACATAAGGCGCGGCATGGGGCATCCCCTCACAGCCCTCCAGCACAATATGGTGCAATTCCGGGGGTATGCTATGAATTTTTCATTATAAA
>WFTX01000266.1 GCA_015485235.1 Nitrospirota bacterium
AGATGTGTATAAGAGACAGATGAACTACTTCTTTCTGATCGGCCAGATGATCGTCCCGGGCTCAAGTTACTGGAACCTCGGGATAGGCAGGCAGCCTGGTGAGGTTGCTGACGACTCTGAGGGCATGCAGACAATGGTCAACCTTGGCAGGAACATGGCCTGGCTCCTGAAAAAGATAGGAAACGGAGAGTAATGAAGGGAACCGTACTTCTTGCCCATGGTGGAGGCGGGGAAGAGACGAGGGAACTTATAGAAGGTATATTCAGGCGATATCTCTCAAATCCCCTCCTTGACTCCCTGGAAGACTCGGCAGTTCTCCCCCGCATAGATGGCAAGGTCGCCTTCACCACCGATTCCTTTACTGTATCTCCCCCCTTCTTCAGGGGTGGGGACATCGGGAAACTTTCAGTTGCAGGGACTGTAAACGACCTCTCCGTTACAGGGGCAAGGCCGCTCTATCTCTCGGCAGGATTTGTCATAGAGGAGGGGTTCTCCATAGAAGGCCTGAGCAGTATTGTCCAGAGCATGAGTGAGGAGGCTGCAAAAACGGGAGTTACCGTGGTCACTGGCGATACCAAGATCATGCCAAGGGGCAGCATGAACGGCATTATCATCAACACGGCCGGTATCGGCAGGATTGAGAGGGAAGGACTCTCCTCCTCAAGGGTTTCACCGGGTGATGTCATCATCGTATCTGGCACCCTCGGAGATCATGGTGCCTGTATCCTCGCCGAGCGGGAAGGACTGGGGTTTGATCTCGATCTTGAGAGCGACTGTGCGTCCCTCTGGCCGGTGATTCAGAAGGTACTTGAAATCAGTCCTGACATTCACGCCATGCGAGACCCGACAAGGGGGGGGCTGGCAGCAGTCCTGAATGAGTGGGCTGTGGCCTCTGGTGTGGAGATAGAGATAGATGAAGACCATATACCTCTCAGGGATGCAGTGAATGGTATTTGTGAACTCCTCGGCATGGACCCGTTACAGCTCGCCTCTGAAGGAAGGTTCATTGCAGCCCTTCCTGAAGATGACGCGGATACATTTATTGAAATCCTGCAGAGTGATACTCTCGGAAAGGACGCCAGGGTTGCAGGAAGGGTGATCTCCGGTGAGAGGGCAAGGGTCCTGCTCAGGAGCTCCTACGGAACCAGAAGGATACTGGAACCTCCCTCAGGCGAACTCCTGCCAAGGATATGTTGATCTTCCTGTTGTATAGATTGATCCCCTGTCGAACCTTGTGTTTATGCAATGTTGAGGTCAAAAACAATGCATGAGTTTTCCATAGTCCAGAGCATACTTGATACAGTAGAGGGCTATGCCCGGCAGAGCAGTGCATCTTCGGTAAAAAGGGTGGTAATCCGGGCCGGTGCAATATCCGGGATTGAGCCACATCTTCTTCAGATCGCCTTTGATACCTTCAAGGGACACACTGTCTGTTCAGAGGCAGCCCTGGAGATCATAATAGAACCCCTTAAAGTGGAGTGCTGCTCCTGCTCAAAAATCGCAGAAAATACTAATCCACTCTTCAGATGTCCATTCTGCGGCTCCACTGATGTCAGGTTATTGAATGGTGAGGATCTTATACTCGAACGTATAGAGATGGAATCTTCCGATGCAGAGACTCAGGATAGTCCTTAACGGAACCGTTCAGGGCGTCGGATTCAGGCCCTTTGTTTACAGGACTGCAAAAGACCTCGGTCTCTCCGGTTTTATCCTGAATGACACCTCAGGGGTCACCATCGAGGTTGAGGGAGCCAGGGAGAAGATAGATTTTTTTCTGAAGAGGCTCCATACTGAAAAGCCTCCCCTCGCCCATATCTTCTATGAAGAGACGGAGTTTCTCGAGCCGGCAGGTTATGATGAGTTCAGCATCAGGGAAAGCGAGAGTTCCGGCACCCCGGAGGTCCTGATACTTCCTGATATCTCTACCTGTGCAGATTGCGAGAGGGAACTCCTCGATCCCTCTGACAGGCGTTATCTCTATCCCTTCATAAACTGCACCAACTGCGGTCCCCGATTCACGATAATAGAGCGGCTTCCCTATGACCGCCCCAACACAACCATGAAGGAATTTCTTATGTGTCCTGAATGCAAAAGGGAGTACACCACCCCTGAAGACCGGAGGTTTCATGCCCAGCCCAATGCCTGTCCCATCTGTGGTCCTGAGGTCTTCCTGACTGATCCTGAAGGAAAGAGTCTCGGCAGAGGAAATGATGCCATAAAGGGAGTCGTATCTCTTCTTCTGGAAGGTGGAATAATAGGTCTGAAGGGGATAGGAGGCTTTCACCTGATCTGTAACGCCCTTGATGACGGGGCAGTCAACACCCTGAGAAGAAGAAAGAGGCGCTCCCTGAAGCCCTTTGCAGTGATGTTCAGGGGCATTTCCGAACTTGCTGAATATACACTACCGACCGTACTGGAGGAGTCCATACTCCTCTCCCCTGCCCGTCCCATAGTACTGGTTAAAAGGAAGGGCTCTCTCCTGGAATCTTCCGCTCCCGGCCTTGAAAGGATAGGAGCCTTCCTTCCCTACTCTCCCCTGCACCTCCTGCTGCTCTCTGAGACATCCTTCCCTCTCGTTGCTACAAGCGGAAACCTCTCGGACGAACCCATTGTCAAGGACAATGACGAAGCCCTTGAAAGACTGAGAGGTCTTGCCGATGCCTTCATAATGCACAACAGGCCTATCAGGAGGAGATGCGACGATTCTGTTGTAAAGGTGGTGGCTGGCCTGCCACAGATAATCAGGCGCTCGAGGGGATATGTCCCGCTGCCTCTCAGGCTTCCCTTCAGACTTAAAAGGAAGGTCCTCGCCCTTGGCGGACATGAGAAGAACACCGTTTCTATCGGAATGGATGACAGGATCATACCCAGCCAGCATATAGGTGACATGGAGACTCCCGAAAGCATGGAAAACCTTGAGGCGATCGTGAATGACCTATGCAGCCTCTACTCCTTTGAGCCGGAGGTTGTGGTTCACGACCTCCATCCCCGATACCCTACAGCAAGATGGGCATTTAAGAACTTCCCTCATAAGGCCGTGGGGCTACAGCATCACCATGCCCATATCCTCTCCTGCATGGCTGAACACGGCCTGAGCGGGAATGTCACGGGCATCGCCTGGGATGGAACGGGCTACGGAGAGGACGGGACTCTCTGGGGAGGTGAATTTCTGAACTCCCGCCTGGATGGCTTTGAGAGGCTTTTTCACTTCAGACATATCATCCTGATTGGAGGAGAAAGAGCGGTCAGGGAACCAAGGAGAGTGGCACTTTCCATATTATTCGACCTCTTCGGAGAAAACATACCGGATTCCATGAATCATATCACTAATGAGTTCAATGATACGGAACTTGCAATACTGTACCGGGCATACACTGACAGGATCAACTCGCCTCCCAGTTCTTCAGCAGGAAGGCTCTTTGATGCAGTATCTTCCATTACCGGTCTCCTTCAGGTCTGCGACTATGAAGCCCAGGCAGCCATGATGCTTGAAGACAGGTATGACCCTTCAGTCAGCGACCACTATGATTATTCAGTGGAAGGAGGGGTTATCGACTGGAGGCCTCTCTTTCATGGTATCATAGAGGAGGTTCACAGGGAGAGGATACCATCCCGGTTCATCAACACCCTCGCGGTGATCGCTGCAGATATTGCGGGACGATGCGGTAACGAGAGGGCATGCCTCTCCGGAGGGGTCTTTCAGAATGATCCCCTCACAGAAAGAACTGTAGCGGAACTCGTCAAGAAGGGATTCAGGGTGTTCACTCACCGGAACATCCCATCGAATGATGGAGGCATATCCATAGGCCAGGCGGTCTATGGCGGGATGATTGATATCTAAAAAAGCGTATAGCACATAGCGGGTAGGAGAAAAATGGGTTAAGGCTAAGGTAAGGTTGAGGTTGAGGTTAAGGCTGAATAACCCAATAACCCCATAACCTAATATACCAATACACCAGTATACTAATATACTAACGTACGGAGGTTTCCATGTGTCAGGACTGTGGATGTTCCCTTACAACAAATACAAAGGTTCTGGAGGTTCAGAAAAGGATACTTGAGAAGAATGATGCAGAGGCCGCCCAGAACAGGGCAAAACTGGAAAAGCACGGTATCCTGGGAATAAATCTGATGAGTTCCCCCGGTGCAGGAAAGACCACCCTTCTTGAAAAGACCATAGAATTGCTCGACGGAATTTGCTCAATCGGTGTGATCGAGGGGGATCTTGAGACCGAGAGGGATGCTGAACGCATCAGGCAGAAAGGCGTGGCTGTCCAGCAGATCACCACCGGCCAGACCTGTCATCTTGACGCAGCAATGGTGCATTCAGCGATGCACAGGATGCCCCTTGAGGAAATCGATCTGCTCTTTGTCGAGAATGTGGGAAATCTCGTATGTCCTGCTGCCTATGACATAGGGACTCATATGAATGTGGTACTCCTCTCGGTTACCGAAGGTGACGACAAACCCGCAAAGTACCCCCTCGTCTTTCTCAAGTCCGACCTGCTGCTGATAACCAAAACCGACCTTGCCGGGGTCCTGGAGTTTGACATGGAAAAAGCGGTCAGTGATGCACTGACCATAAACCCGCGGCTCCAGGTCATTAAGCTCTCTGCAAAGAGCGGCGATGGAATGGATGAGTGGATAACCCTTCTCAGAAAGGGCCTTGAAGACCGTATTTCCTGATCTTAAGGTAGAGTGTCTTTCTGTCGATACCGAGAATCTTGCTCGCCTTCGTCTGGTTTCCTCCTGTTTCCTCAAGGACCTTCCGGATGTGCTCCTTCTCCATATCTTCCAGAGAGAGCCCCGGGAGCTTCCCTTCAGTCTCATGCCTTTCTGATCCAGGTATGGCTATATCGTCAGTCTCGATCAACTCATCATCAGAGAGTATTACAGCCCTCTCCACTACATTTTCAAGTTCTCTCACATTTCCTGGCCAGTCGTATGCTCTGAGCATTGAGAGAACAGCCTCACTGAACCCCTTAACATTTTTACTGAACTTACTGCTGTACTTCTGGAGAAAGTATTCCGCCAGGGGAAGGATGTCCTCCCTTCTCTCCCTGAGAGGGGCAAGGACGATGTTTATGACATTCAGCCTGTAGAAAAGGTCCTCACGGAACTGCCTCTCCTTGATTGCATCCTTCAGATTTCTGTTCGTGGCCGCAATCACCCTCACATCGGCATTGAGGTTCTTGTTCCCCCCCACCCTTCTGAATTCTCCGGAATCAAGGAATCTCAGCAACTTTGCCTGGAGCCCTATCGGGATCTCACCTATCTCATCAAGGAAGAGCGTGCCCCTGTCGGCTGCCTCCACAAGACCCCTCTTCACCTTGTAGGCGTTTGTAAATGCCCCCTTCTCATGCCCGAAGAGCTCACTCTCCATCAGGTTTTCCGAAAGGGTGGAGCAGTTCAGGGCGATGAGGGGCCTGTCGGCCCTCCTGCTCCTCTTCCAGATAAAGTTTGCCACCAGTTCCTTTCCGGTTCCACTTTCGCCCTGTATCAGGACCGTGGAATCAGTAGGAGCTATCTTATCTATAAGCGCCATCAACTGCCTGTGATGAGATCCGCTTCCAATAAGGGTGCCTGGCTGCTCCTTTCGTTCGAGTTCCTGCATCAACACCTGGTGTTCTATCTCGATACGCCGCTGCTCACAGGCCCTGTCGATTATTATCTTCAACTCTTCCAGTTTGTAAGGCTTGGTGAGATAGTCATAGGCACCGTTCTTCATCGCCTCCACAGCAGTATCAACGGTCGCCCTTCCG
>WFTX01000267.1 GCA_015485235.1 Nitrospirota bacterium
CCCATGCACCCGCACCCTCCCTCTGCCTTTTACTCTATACAGAGGATGTCATGAGCGGTTTTACGGAAATTTTGGGGTACCCTGCCAGGCGATGCGGAGTGTCCCGAAGGGCATCTTCTGACTGTTTGAGCGAAAGCGAGTTTCAGAAGGTGAACGGAGCGAGCCCTGGTTGGGTCAAAATTTCCGTTCTATTAGCGATAGGACATCCTCTGGATGTTGACTTTCTTGCACAAAATTCCCCCATTTTTCTGAAAATCTTATGAGACCACTTGTCGAATCCATTTCCCTTCTGTTTTTCAAATGGTTTCCCCTCCAGTAGGGTATTTCTTGGGGGAACTCCTGTTTGGACCAAAAGAAGTTCCCCCAATTTTTGATCTGACTTGTTGCTGACATAATTCCGGATTACGTTTTTTTTGGGGGGGGAACTCATTCTCTCCCTGTTTGAGCCTTCTTCTCCGGGCATGATATAATTTGAGACGTTATGAGAAAACGGGGCTTTGAGGTGATTTCATCATATTCAGGAAGGGGAATACGGCTTCCCCGGAGGAGCACGGCCCGGTCTGCCGGATATGATATCGAGGCGGCTGAGGATGTCACGATCCCTCCCCTTGGTGTGGGAAAGGTCCCGACCGGGCTGAAGGCATACATGACAGATGACGAGTATCTGAGCATCCATATCCGGAGCGGCATCTCTTTCCGCCACTGCCTTTCACTGGTGAACGATACGGGTATCATCGACGCGGACTATTACAACAACCCGGACAACGAAGGACACATAATCATCGGGATCATCAATCTTTCCAGAGAGCCGGTGACCATCAGGAAGGGAGACCGTGTGGCCCAGGGCATCTTCTCCCGATACCTTACAACCGACGATGATGAGGCATCAGAAGACAGAAAGGGCGGTTTCGGTTCAACAGGGATTTGAGAATTCAGCCCCTTTCTGATAAGATATTCCTGACAGGCCGGAAACCTGAAGCAATCGGTTTGATGAAAAACAGGCAGGTTGCCATGTCCTCAGTGAACTCTGTGCCCTCTGTGGTTCAATTTTTGTATCATTACGGTAAAGAGGCCTCCTTTGGAGAGCATAAATAAAATTAACGGGAGGGGCATGATGATCAACGTCACAGTAGCCGGTATAACCGGCCGGATGGGAAGCAGAATCGCCTCGCTCTGTCTCGAAAACCCCGAGATAGAACTTTATGCAGCCTTTGAGAGGCCCGGACACGAAAAGGTGGGAGAGGATATCGGCCTCCTGATCGGGAAAGGGGAAATGGGTATCCCCCTTGTTGACGATATCAGGAAGGTAATAGACGATACCGACGTAGTCATCGACTTCACATCCGTCAACTCAACGCTCAGCAACCTGAGGGTCGCCGCTGAGAAAAGAAAGGCGATGGTTATCGGGACGACTGGCTTCAGCAAGGATGATCTCGCCGAGATTGAGGCGCTTTCAAAGTCCATCCCCTGTGTCATGGCCCCTAACATGTCCGTTGGTGTCAATCTCCTGTTCAGACTGGTGGCAGAAGTGGCGAGGATTTTGGGAGACGATTATGACATTGAGATCATAGAAGCCCACCACCGTATGAAAAAGGACGCCCCCAGCGGGACAGCCATAAAACTCGCACAGATAATGGCGGATACCCTTGACAGGAACCTCGATGAGGTTGCTATATACGCCCGGAAGGGCCTGATAGGTGAAAGGACAAGCAAGGAGATAGGTATTCAGACAATCAGGGCGGGTGATATTGTCGGTGAGCATACCGTTATGTTCGCAACCCAGGGGGAACGCCTTGAGCTGACCCACAAGGCATCCAGCCGGGACACCTTTGCTAAGGGAGCTGTAAGGGCAGCCCTCTGGGTATACGGCAAAGAACCGGGGCTCTATGACATGCATGACGTCCTGGGGTTGAAATAAAGCAGTGCGTCACATCTGTCAAGGATAATTTAAAAGGAAGGTCGATGCGACTCTTCGCGTTGACTCGCTTCGAGCGGCAAGGCTTCAAAAACACAATACAACTGAAAGTGTGGAACCATGTCAGATTCAATTTCAACCTGTTACGATAGTGTGGTATTCTTTCTTGAAAAGCCGGAGTCATTAAAGAGGCTTTCCTGTCAGCTCGAACAGTTCGGATACAAATCCTTTATCAGTACAAACTTCGAGGAAGTGCTGGAATTTCATGAAGGCTCTCCACCAGCAGCGCTTGTCACAGATATGGGTTTGTTTGAACGAGATCCCGGTGTAATGCAGAAAATATCGGAACTCCGAGAGAGATATTCCCTTTCACTCTTTTTTATTTCCGATTCCGGAGATTTCAGCACAAGACTCTGTGCGATACGGGCAGGGGGGGATTATTTTTTTACTATACCTCTCGATCTGACTGAACTTATAGATACCCTTGACAGAGTGACGGGCAAGAAAGAACATTCTCCTTACCGGGTACTCGTAGTTGACGATGAGGAAAAAATGGCACTATATCACTCCTTGGTCCTCCAAAAATCCGGCATGGAGACCTTGATAATCACAAATCCTGAAAAGATTTTCAGTTCCCTCGTTGAATTCAGACCCGACCTCATCCTGATGGATATGTACATGCCCATGTGTACAGGTGTGGAACTCGCCCGCCTCATCCGGCAGATGAAGGCATACCATTCGATACCTATTGTTTATCTTTCTGCAGAGCGTGACCTGAACAAACAGCTTGAAGCAATGAAGACAGGCGGAGACGACTTTCTTACAAAACCGGTTGAGCCTGAACATCTCGTCTCCTCTGTAACCACGAGGGCTAAGAGGATGAGGACCCTCCGGATGTTGATGGAAAGGGACAGCATGACAGGACTTCTGAATCACAGAAGGCTGAAGGAGGAACTCGATATCGTTGTGTCAAGGTATGGAAGGGAAGAGAAGGAGTTTTCCTTTGTGATGATTGATCTGGATCATTTCAAGTCAGTAAACGACAGGTTCGGACATGCCTCTGGTGACACTGTTATAGTCTCCCTGACAAGGCTGCTTCAGCAGAGACTCAGAAAGTCGGATATTGTCGGAAGATACGGAGGAGAAGAATTCGGCATAATTCTGTATAACACCGATGGGCATACTGCAAAGGATATCATCGATAGCATCCGTGAGGGATTCAGCCGTATAATCTTTTCCAAGGAGGAAACCGACTTTACGGTAACATTCAGCGCCGGAATTGCCTCCTTTCCTGTTTACCAGAACACCGGCAGTTTGATCAGCCATGCTGACAATGCCCTCTACCGGGCGAAAAAACTCGGCCGTAACAGGGTAATACTGGCCCAGGCTGGAGAGTATTGAATGGGAGAGTTTTTACTCAGAAAAAAAGATATCACCCCGATTTGCAAGGCCCTTTCCCGACTTGCAGCTCCCTTCTGTATTTGTTCACTGGACGGGGCTGTCTTGTACAGAACACCAGACTTTACAGAAGATCAGGGCCAGCAGAGGTTGAGTCTCCCTGCGGAGGGGGGCGTTATCGGAGAGGTAAGGGGAGAGCCGGACTCCATTGATGCAGTAGTCTCCGTCATCTCGGGTTACCTTGCCGGCATAAAGGAAAAGAAGGAATTAGCAAACCATACTCTCAACAAGTACAGGGAGTTCAGTTTCATCTCCAAGATAAACGACACCCTGAGCGGCTCAATTGACCTTGCTGAAACCCTTGCACGGGTATCGGCTATCTGTCATGATACCGCAGGAGTTGAAAACTGCTCAATCATTATCAGGGATCCTTCCAGCAACAGGTTCATACTGAAGGCGGTCTCAGGAAGGATTGCAAATGAGGAGTTCTGGATGGGATCCGGTGAAGGAGTGGCAGGCAAGGTCCTGACCTCGGGCAAGTCCGTCATATTGAACAACCCGGCTGAATATCCTGATTTCCGGGAGGGCGGAAGAATAAGAATCAGGAACCTCCTCTGTGTTCCCCTACGGCTCGGTGAGACGGTGGTCGGGGTAATAAACCTGAGCAACAAGAAGTCCGGTGAGTTTACAAGTGAGGATGAATCTCTTATCTTCTCCATCTCTTCAATGGTAGCCGGAGCAATTGAGACATCCCGACTCCTTGAGGAGAAGATAAGGGACGAACGGTTTGCCACCATTGGCCAGATGGCCTCCGGCATAATCCATGACATCAAAAACCCCATGGCAACCATAAAGGGATTTGCAGGACTCCTTGGGGATCTTGAATTCACACCGGAGGAAAGAAAGCAGTACAGCAAAATGATAGTCTCCGAAGTAGACAGACTTGTACTGATGATAGAGGACCTCTTGACCTTCTCAAGGGGGTTTAAGACCAAATACAGCATCGAGAGTGTACGGGCGGGGGAATATATCAGGGAAGCGCTTGCAGTCATAGAAAAGTCCTTGCAGGACCAGGGAATCACGGTGGAACTCAATCTTGAATATGACGGCCCCGTCATGCTGGACAGGGAGAAATTCAAACGTGTACTATTCAACCTGACCGGGAATGCCCGCGAGGCAATGCATGACGGAGGCAAACTCCTCGTTCTGCTCAGGAATGCAGGTGAATCGGTGGAACTGGTGATCTCCGACACCGGCCCTGGCATCCCCGTGGAGATCCTGGAAACCCTCTTTGAGCCCTTTGTCACTATGGGAAAGAAGAAGGGAACCGGTCTCGGACTAGCCATAACTAAAAGGATAGTCGAGGATCTTGGCGGTTCAATAAGGGCTGAAAACGGGAACTGTTCCGGCATTGCAGGATACAATGGAGCCAATTTCATCATACACCTGCCATCAAAAAATCAATCTGAAGGAGGAGCGCATGGACCCTCTCAGTGAGGCACTCATAAGAGAAGGCATAGTCACCAGTGACGAGTTGCAGGAATTAAAGGAGACGGCATCAGGGCAGGGCATGATCCTGAAACTTCTCGAGACCCGTTCGCCTGATGAAGAGAAAATCGTATCCCTCTTTGAGACCCGTTTCGGGATACCGAGGGCGGACCTCATAGAGATAGCACCTGAGGCGCTCTCCGGCTTCTCCGAGGAGACTGCCATGAAGTACCTATGCATA
Source organism: Nitrospirota bacterium (assembly GCA_015485235.1). Lineage (GTDB taxonomy): Bacteria > Nitrospirota > Thermodesulfovibrionia > Thermodesulfovibrionales > JdFR-85 > WFTX01. Next base: position 5,043 of record WFTX01000267.1, read on the forward strand.
CCCTTTGCAAGGGAGGGAAAGTCTCTATGCGTCGCTATGGTGGACCCTCTCGACCTCAATACCATTCAGGACATCTCCTTCCTTACCGGCATGACCGTAAAACCCCATGTTGCCAGCAGGACAGAAATACTTGAGGGGATTCACTCCACATTCAGGATGAGCACAGACCTTGTCGAGGTGATGAACAACGCAGAACCAGCAGGTGTGGAGGATATCGAACTCCTTGATGAGGAAGAGGAAGAAGAGAGTCAGGTCCATGATGTTTTCCAGACCGGTGTGCGGACAGAGGTTTCAGGTGAGGATGACCTCACGGCCCCTGCAATAAAGATCGTGAACAGTCTGTTGAAGGCCGCCATTGAGGCAGGTGCAAGTGACATACACATAGAGCCAAGACAGAAAACAGTGGAGGTACGATTCCGTATAGACGGTGTACTTAACCGCCAGATGGACATTCCCCGGTGGCTCCACCCTGCGGTTGTCTCCAGGATAAAGATCATGTCGAAACTGGATATAGCCAACAGGAGAACCCCACAGGACGGCTCTATCAAACTGAAGATCGGTGAAAGCCCTGTCGACCTCAGGGTCTCCACACTGCCAACCCACCTGGGTGAAAAGGTGGTCATCAGACTGCTGAGGGCTGATGAGGAGGAGATCGAACTGGAACATTCCGGCATCACAAGAGATGACCTGGAAAAACTCCGCAAGGCCTACACCCAACCCCAGGGCATGATACTGGTAACAGGCCCGACCGGTAGTGGAAAGACTACCACACTCCATGGAATATTGAAACTCCTGAATTCGAAGGAAATAAATATCATCACAGTTGAGGACCCTGTGGAATACGAGTTGGAAGGCATCACCCAGGTTCAGGTCAATGAGAAGGCGGGCCTCGGATTTGCCAACACCCTCAGGTCCATACTCCGGCAGGACCCGGATGTGGTAATGGTGGGTGAGATAAGGGACAGGGAGACCGCTGATATTGCATTCAGGGCTTCCATGACCGGTCATCTCGTGATGAGCACACTCCACACGAATGATACCGCATCTACCATATCAAGGCTGATTGATATCGGTGTTGAGCCCTATATCACTGCATCCTCTCTCCTTCTGATAGTTGCGCAGAGACTTGTGAGACTGAACTGTCCCCACTGCCTCACCGAATACACCCCTGATGATTCCCTGCTCTCCCTCGTCCCCGATCTTCCTGAAGGTATGAAGTTCATCAAGGGAGGGGGGTGCCCAAAGTGCAACCACACAGGTTACCGGGGACGGACCGCTGTATTTGAGATAATGGAGATTACCCCTACCATCAGGGAGATGATATCAAACTCCTCTCCTGTTGATGCTATAAAGAAGAAGGCGGTATCCGAGGGAATGAAGACTCTCTTCAATTCAGCATTTGAGAAGGTGGTGAACGGCCAGACCACCATTGAGGAGGTTATAAGAGTGGTCTCTGTGGATGACGCCACGAAAGGGAAATGTCATGTCTGCGGTACCGCCTTCATCGAGGATAAATGTCCTGTCTGTACCGTGGCGACAGGAACCACCTGTGAAAACTGTGATGCAGACCTTGATATCCAGTGGAAGTTCTGCCCCTTCTGCGGAAAGGAAAAGAAGGAAATCATGCCCGAGAGAATTGAATCCCGCGCAAGGGTGGTGATCGTCGATGATGAACCAGCCCTCCTCAAGATGGTGGAGGTTGCACTCAGACCCATGAACATGGAAGTTCATACTGCATCCAACGGAAGGGAAGGACTTGAAAAGGCAAAGAGCCTCCAGCCCGCCCTGATTATAACCGATATTAACATGCCGGTCATGGACGGCTATGAGATGATCAAGGCACTCAGGAGGAATATGAAAACGATGTTCATACCTATAATCATTCTCTCTTCAAGGGATACGGCTGAGGATAAACTCAGGGGATTCACATACGGTAGTGACGACTACATCACAAAACCCTTTGATTATGGCGAACTCCAGGCACGTGTAAAAAGATTGATCATGAGGACTTATGGATGATATACTGAGACGTTCCGGGTATATATAGGAAGGAACTGTCAAAAGGAGCAATCTTTGGAGACAGATGTAAGAAGAAAGGCAGCCGCTAAAAACAATTAACGATTATACCAGTACACCAATATACCAATCACTGATGTTACGGATTGTTCTTGCAGAAGATCACATTATACTCAGGGAGGGGCTGAAGGTACTCCTGAACAACGAGGATGATATCACCCTTGTTGGAGAAGCTGATGACGGAGAGTCTGCCCTTGCCCTCCTCAAGGAGTTTAAGCCCGATCTCCTAATCACCGATATTATGATGCCCGGCATGGACTGGCTGGAATTCATTGCCGAGATAAGAAATCAGCACCCTGATATGAAGGTTATTACTCTTACTGCGGTTACTGAACCTGAGATAATCAGGCAGTCCCTATCCCTGGGTGTGATGGGTTACATCGTCAAGGACAGCGCCTTCTCTGATCTCCTCCTGGCAATAAAGAGGGTCATGAGTGGCGAGAGGTTTATGAGCCCTGCCATAGGAGAGGTCCTTGGAGAGGAATATCCTGAAAGAGAACCCCTTACCAGGAGGGAACGGGAGATACTCCGACTGATCGCCGGAGGTAAGACTAACAAGATGATAGCAGAAGAACTCCACATAAGCCTCAAGACCGTTGAGACCCACCGGACAAACATCATGCAGAAACTGGACATCCACTCAACGGCAGACCTGGTACGGTTCGCAGTTAATGCAGGTATGGTCTGAGCAAGCACGTATCAAAAAACATTTCCTCCTATCTTCTTTGGCCTTACGGCCTCAGAATAATCCGGGGAAATTGTTGCTTTTGTCTTTTCACATCACTCGCCTTCCATCTTTCTCTCCATCCTTCAACAAGATAAACAAGATAAACGAAACGCACAAAATTAACGAGACAGACCAGATAGACCAGACCAACCAAAAATACAGTATTCACCTGATTTACAAACAGGATGTTTTCTGATATAATCCGCCTGAATCGTGGATTCCTCCGATATTGCTGAGAGTGGCAGACTGCCATTGCATCCCTTTCAGAAGACCTGCCGGTTCTCCCTGAATGAGATCATGCGCATGCTGCCTGTAAATATCTGATTGCATCCCGGGCCTTCACGGGAGTTTATAACGAAGAGGCAATCAATAACAGAAGGAGGATCAGCAGGATGAAGGGGATGAAAGCATTGGTAGCGGTATTTTTAATGGTGTTTTCCCTTACCGGCCTTGTCCAAACGTCAGGGGCGGTAGCGACATCACCGAATGACTACTATGTCTCACCCACAGGAGGCGGGACTGACTGCACGCAGGCAAGTCCCTGTGCGTTTCAGACAGCCCTTGACAAGGCGGGAAGTGACGGGACAGACTCCACCGTCCATGTGATGTCCGGCACGTACGACAGCACTAACGGTCTTTCATCGACGCTCACCTACTCTACGGCGGACGGCGACGGCGCCCTCACCATCGAGGCGGTTGATCCGACCGACCCGCCGGTGCTCGATGGTGGATACAGCATGCAGATTATGAATATTGATAACGACTCTGACAATGACAACACGGGCGATCAAGGTGCGGATATAACCATAAGAAACCTGATCTTCCAGGGTGGAAGCGGCGGGCTTCACGTGTATGCCGGTGAGGCAAACATCACCATCGAAGACAACAGCTTCATTGATAACTCTGCCGAAGACGGCGCCGGTGCCTACGTGTATACGTATTCGGGCTCGGCCACTGTTCGGAGAAACATCTTCGACGGAAACAATGCCGGTTTCGGCGCCGGCGCCCGTGTGGGGACAGATTCAGGATCGCTCGCTATTACGAACAACACCTTCACCGGAAATTCTGCGTATGACGGAGGCGGCGTCTATGTGCGGACAAATTCAGGCACGGCCAGCTTGACAAACAACACCTTCAGTGGTAATTCTGCTGCTGATTATGGTGGTGGCGCCTATGTGTGGACATATTCAGGCACTGCCACTCTTACGAACAACACCTTCAGTGGTAATTCTGCTGATTTTGATGGTATTGGTGGTGGCGCCTATGTGTGGATATATTCAGGTACTGCCACTCTCACAAACAACACATTCAGTGGAAACTCTGCTGCTAATTTTGGTGGTGGCGCCTATTTGGAGACATCTTCTGATTCGGCAACCGCCAATATATACAATAATATCATTTACAGCAATGCCGCAAATGCAGGTGGAAACGACGGGGATGACCTGTATGTAGATTCTGACGGGAATCATAACAATACAGGCTCTATCATAAACCTCAACAACAACAACCTTGGCCCAAATAGTGACTTTACCACAGGCCAGTCGGAAGACCTCCGTATCACAGTTACTGGCAGCAACTACTCCCAGGGTGGAAACATAACAGACGATCCCCTCCTGAATGGAGACTTCCATCTCCAGAGTGGCTCTCCCTGCATAGATGCCGGGGACAATAATGCCTACGGGATCCCTTCAACCGACTTTGAGGGAGACGACCGGACAATAGACGGAAACGGAGACGGCGCCTCCACGGTTGACATGGGGGCCGATGAGTACCAGCCTTATAGACCCGTCCCCACTCTTAACACATATGGGATAATTTTCCTGGTGCTCCTTTCAGGGCTTTCAGGGCTTGTTGCACTAAGGAAGAAGGGAAGAGAAAGGCAGGTCTGATGACGGATAATGTATGAAAAAAAACAAGGGAGCAGGTCTTATTCCTGCTCCCTCTGGAAAGAACCTGAGGTGCCCTTTGCCCCTCACCTCTTGCCTGTTGCCCCGTGCCCCTCGCCCAACAACATTTTTTCAAAAATACAGTATTCACCTGATTTACAAACGGCCTGATTTCTGGTATGATTCTGACCGGGAACTGGAAAAGAGGTCAAGGTCAAGGTCAAGGTTGAGGTCGAGGAAAGCGTGTAGCGGATAGCGGGTAGCGTGTAGGGATTAAAGATAGGTCGAGGCTGAGGTCAAGGTCGAGGTTGAGAAAAAACATGTAGGGGTAGCGTATAGCGCGTAGTTTTGGGATTGTTCAGGATTTTAATCAGCGTAAGCCTGTCTGTTTCAGCGTTATCAGGGTCCTATAGGTGTTTTGAATTTAGGTATTTGAAATTGTTTAGGATTTAGAGATTAGGATTTAGAGTTTGTTTTTTAAATACTCAAAGAGGAGGTTTTGAGATGTGCAAAGAGAGGCATCTGGTTGTTCTGGTTATGGTTATGGTTTTGTTCGTCCCTGCACTGGCAGGTGCGGCAGACTACTATGTCTCCCCGGATGGGACAGGTACCTGCTCACAGGCAGACCCCTGTGCGTTTCAGACGGCGCTTGACAATGCGCAGAGTGACGGGACGGACTCCACCATCTATGTAATGCCAGGCACATACGATGAGACGCACGGTCTTTCCTCAACGCTCACCTACTCAACGACGGACGGTGACGGCACACTCACAATCCAGGCACAGGACCCGAATGACAAACCCGTGCTCGATGGTAAAAATGGCAGTAGTAACATTCAGATTCTGGATATTGATAATGACAGCGTTCCCCCCGATGGAGATGCAGGTGCTGACATAACGATAAGAAACCTGGTCTTTCAGAATGGATCCAGTACCAGTGGTGGTGGACTTTATGTACATACTGGTCTGGCAGACGTTACCCTTGAAAACAATACCTTCAGTGGAAACTCTGCCACTTACGATGGTGGTGGAGCCAATATTTTTACAGGCTCAGGCAATATCACTTTGACGAACAACACCTTCAGCGGTAATTCTGTTGTTAATAACAGGGGTGGTGGCGCCAAAGTGAATACTAATTCAGGCAATGTCACTCTAACGAACAACACCTTCAGTGGTAATTCTGCTAAGTATGGTGGTGGTGGATCTTATGTGTATACAAATTCCAGCGCAACACTTGCAAACAACACCTTCAGTGGTAATTCTGATGGCTGGAGTGGTGGCGGTGTCGAGGTGTCTGCGTCTGACCTTATACTCACGAATAACACCTTCAGTAATAACTCTGCTAATAAGTATGGTGGTGGAGCCGATGTGTATGCAGATTCGGGGCTCCAGGCTACGAACAACACCTTCAGTGGAAACTCTGCTGGTTTGGATGGTGGCGGAGCCTACATTGACCCGGGTTATGTCACAGCAGATGTCACGAATAATACATTCTACGGTAATACCTCAGGCAATAATGGCGGGGGGCTCTATGCCTCACTGTACTATGACGGTGGCGGCCTGAATGCGTACAACAACATATTATATCAGAACACGGCATCAGGTAATGCTGATGATCTCTTTGCAGATGTATCTTACAGCACCAACCCTGTCACGATAAACAACAACGACTTCTCCTGTAATGACTTCAATGGCAACAGTTCATGCCTTCAAGTCACAGATACCACTACATATTCCCAGGCAAACAACATTTCCTCTGATCCCCTGTTTGAAGACCCTGCCAATAGTGACTTCCACCTTCAGGCAACCTCCCCCTGCATAGACGCAGGTGACAACAATGCCCCATCACTTCCAACAACAGACTTTGAGGGGGACCAGCGAATAGTAAACATTGTTGACATAGGAGCAGATGAGTACAATACTGTTACCCTCACTTCACCGAACGGGGGAGAGACGATCCTGTCAGGAGGAAGTCATACGATAACATGGAGTGCCAGGCAAGGTTCCGTTAGCTTCGATCTTGAGTACTCCATAAACGATGGTGGTACCTGGAGGACGATAGCCACAGGAGTGACAGGGACAAGTTATTCCTGGTCTGTGCCTGCCGTTGCCGGCAACAAGCGCAAGTGCCGTGTGAGGATAACCGCCTACGACAGCGGCAGTAACCAGATAGGCCAGGACACCTCTGATGACAGGTTCATGATAGAGGTGATAAAGATAACCTCACCAAACGGTGGAGGGACCTATAACAGGGGTGATACTGTGCCAATAACCTGGAGTACCAATGCCACAAAGACACCTATCACTAAGGTGGTGATAAAGTATCACAAGGTTGGGGTAAGTGGCTGGGTGCTGATAGATGTAATAAAGGGTAGTAATCCTGGAACATACTCATGGACGATTCCAGCAACTCTGGCTACTGGAAATTACAAGATCAAGGTGAACCTCTGGGATGCAAACAAAAACAGGAGGGGTGCGGATAAGTCGGACGGGTTGTTTACCTTGAACTGAAACAGCCCCAGGGCTGTAGGGATTTCCCCTTTCGGGGTTGAGAAAGACTGTTTAAAAATGCGACTCTGGGTAGAATTCCCCCTTCCCTGGTGGGAGGGGGAATATTTTCTTAATCTCTGATTTTGAAGTATTTGATGGCCGGAGTATTAACCTCAACAACAACCTTGGCCCAAACAGTGACTTTACCACAGGCCAGTCTGAAGACCTCTACATAACAGTTACTGGCAGCAACTACTCCCAGGGTGGAAACATCACAGACGACCCCCTTCTGGTTGACCCTGCAAACGGAGACTTCCATCTCCAGAGTGGCTCTCCCTGCATAGATGCAGGGGACAATAATGCCTACGGGATCCCTTCAACCGACTTTGAGGGAGACATACGGCCAGCTGACGGCGATGGAGACAGCACGGCCACGGTTGACATGGGGGCCGATGAGTACCTGCTTTATAGACCCGTCCCCACCCTTAACACCTACGGGATAATTTTCCTGATGCTCCTTTCAGGGCTTGCGGGGTTTATTGCGCTCAGGAGGAAGAAAGAGACTTCCGCTTGATAAGTGTACGCCGAAGAAAAACAACAGCGTACATTCAATCCCAAAACACACACATCGGATATGTATGGTTTCTTGCAAAAAAAAACGTTTTCTGATATCATGTTTTACGATACCGGTGAATGCTGCCGGAACGGCCAGAGGCGCTTTCCTACCGTAATCCGTGAAGGGGGCATTCATTTTCCCCGGTAAATACCAGGACTGGAGGAGGTAATCATGAGGAGAGGACTCATAAGGGGGTGCCTGTCCGTTCCGGCAGCACTGACACTGCTGGTTCTGGCCCTTTCAGGTACTCCTGCAGAAACGGCTACAATCACTGTAACGGCAAATGCCCAGGATATTCTGAACGGCAGCAACGGTTCATGTTCCCTCCGCGAGGCCATCACCAACATAAACGACGGCACAGGCACCTACAATGACTGTACTGCCACGGGGACCTACGGAACCAACGATGAGATCATTCTACCTGCTGGCACATACACAAACAACATAGCTGGAGCAGATGAGGACAACAATGCCACCGGAGACCTGGACATTCTTAGTCCGGTCACTATTACAGGGGCAGGGGCTGACGTGACATTCATAGACGGAGGTGGTATTGACCGTGTCCTGCACATTTCAGGCGTTACCGTCACCATCTCCGGGGTGACCATCCAAAACGGGAATGTAACCGGGGCTGGCGGCGGCATTTATAACTACAATGGCACCCTCACCGTCACAAGTTCCACTATCAGCAGTAACTCCGCCTCTCAAAACGGTGGCGGCATTGCCACTATCGGCAGGGTACCTCTTACCGTTACAAGTTCCACCATCCTCAATAACTCTGCCGGTGTTCATGGTGGTGGCATTTACAGTATATTTAGCTCATCTGTTACGGTCACTAACTCCACCATAAGCGGTAACTCCGCAATCGGTAACGCCGCCAGCACCGGCGGCGGTATTAGAAATAGCACAAGCTCATCTCTCACCGTCATCAACTCCACGATAACGGACAATACGGCCCCACCTTCAAGCGGTGGCGGAATCAACAGTGGCGGGCCTGGGGCTTCCGCCTCGCTCCGGAACACCATAGTAGCCTCCTCCTCGGGTGGAGGGCAGACCGGCGGAGATTGTTCCGGGACTATTACTGACAACGGCAACAACCTTGACAGCGACGGCACCTGCAACTGGACGCAAAGCACCTCCATATCCAATGCCAACCCAATCCTTGGTCCCCTCCAGTATAACGGTGGCCCCACCTGGACCCATGCACTCATTACCGGAAGCCCTGCCATAGATGCCGGTGACCCTGCCACCTGTGCCAACTCACCTGTAAGCGGCGTTGACCAGCGTGGTGTACCCCGGCCCCAGGGACCTGTATGCGACATAGGGGCCTTTGAGGCCATCCCACCCCACATCCCTGTACCCACAATGACTGACTGGGGGATGGTGATATTTCTCTTCCTTGCCGGGGCCGGAGCGGTGTATATGATCAGAAAAGGGCCGTATCAGACTGATTGAAGCAGTATGGGCAGGCCATCACGGCCTGCCCATAACTTGATATTGCATAAAACCAGGACACGGATACCAGGCATTACACTGATAACCGGAAAAACTCTTCCTGCCTTATAGCGTTCACCTTTCTCGCTTTTTAGCCTTATCCCTTTCTCGCCTAAAAAATACAGTATTCACCTGATTCACAACGGGGATGTTTTCTGATATACTCTGCAGGAGTCAGATTTTCAGTATCTGGAGAAAGGAGACGGAGATGGAAACATCAGGAGTCGTTGACCTGAAGGATATACTCCTTAAATACGGTCTCTCAGACGAGGGGACACTGGACAGGATTATTGAGGAGTATCGTACGTCCGGCAGTGACCTCAGGGAGGCGGTAATTAAGGAGGGTGTAGTCACGGAGGACGCCCTCCTCTTTGCAATAGGGACGGAGATGAACATACCCTTCGTGAACATCACACCGGAGAGCATAGACAGGTCATTAATCATGGATATCCCACGGGAGGTGCTTGAAGAAAAGCGATTCATACCACTCATTGAACTCGATGATGAGATCACCGTAGCAGTCGCCGAGCCTGACAACGAAGAACTCATGGGGCTTCTTCAGGATACATACCCCGGAAGGAAGGTAAACATCGCCCTGTCAGTGGCATCAAACATACTTGAGACCATTGAGTCGTTGTTCTCAGAGTCTGAAGAGGAGACAACCTCCCTGACCTCGCCTGCAATAAGCCTCTACTATACAACGCTTCTTGATGCGGTTAAGGCACGGGCATCTGCCATTTATATAGAGTCCACAGATGAGAAGATGCGTCTCCGCGTGAAGAAGGATAAAAGGGTTGTAAACAGGGGTGAGTTCCCCGCAGAGTACATCAAACCAATAACAGACAAGGTCTGTGAGAGTATCGGGATGGACAGTACCGGAAGGGGCTCTTTGAGGACACGGATCGGGAGGTCCGAGGTCTTCCTGTCCGCCCGTCTTATCGGGCCGGAAGACGGCAGGGGAGTTATAATCCTTCTGAGATATCCCGGAAGGCTTCCTTCCCTGAAGGACCTTCCTCTTGAAGACGAATATCTAAATCTCCTGAAGGCAGAACTCCATAACACCACCGGCCTGATCGTGATAACAGGTTTTAATGAAAATTTCATGACCGATACAGTGCTCGCCCTCCTTCGGGAACTGAAGCCGGAAAGGAGAAAGATAGTTGGAATACTCAGGGACGACCTCCCTTTGAAACACCTTGAACGGTACATACATCAATCCATAGAGGAGACAAACCGGAGCATTGCAAATCTGGTCGGGACCGGACCTGACGGAGTATTCATACAGGACGCAGAAAGGGAGGGACTGGATGTCAGATATATGCTTGACCTCTCCTCTGAGACACTGCTCATCGTTACCTTTCATGGAAATGGAGATGCCCTGTTCAGGCATCTTAAAGAAAAGAACGGATCGATTCCTGAAAACCTCCTGCTGATTGAGACTGATATCCTCTCCGTCCTTTGCCCTTATTGCTCCATGATGAACTGGGAGCGGGGTGCGGGCTGCAGGAGATGCGGGTATTCAGGCGTCAGCCGCCAGATTCGCAAGATGGATATCACCAAACATACGGAAGGGGGGAATAAATGAATATCGAGTCCCTGTTTGAAGAAATGATTGAACGTAACGCCTCTGATCTCCATATAGCAACGGGCAGTCCGCCTCTCATCAGGGTTATAGGTGAACTTGAGGTAATGGAGGGGCATCCAGTTGCCACAGAGGAGCATCTGGACGGCTTGATAAAGGCATTCCTTGATGAAAGACGGATGGATATGTTCAGAAGTGAGAAGGAGATAGACTTCGCCTTCACTTACAACGGGAAATACCGTTTCAGGGTGGCCTTTTATAATTACATGAACGGACTTGCTGGCGCCTTCAGGCTCATCCCCGAGGAGATACTCCCCCTCGAAAAACTGGGCCTCCCGCCGGTGGTGAAGAACTTTGCAAGGGCGGGAAGCGGTCTTGTCCTTGCAGTGGGCGCCACAGGTTCAGGCAAGTCAACCACCCTTGCATCCATTATTGACCTCATAAACTCTGAAAAGAAGGCTCACATCATAACAATTGAAGACCCCGTTGAGTTTGTCCACAGGAACAGACATGCCTTCATAACCCAGAGGGAACTGGAAACACATACAAACTCTTTTGCATCAGCACTGAGGAGTGCAATGCGGGAGGACCCTGACGTGATAATGGTAGGTGAGATGAGGGACCTCGAGACTATCCAGCTTGCACTCACTGCTGCAGAAACGGGACATTTGGTGATGGCCACGCTTCATGCAAACAGCGCCCCTGAAAGCATAGACAGGATTATCTCGGCTTTCCCCCCCGAGAGGCAGAGCATGGTAAGGATCCAGCTTGCCAATTCGCTCCTGGGCATAATCTATCAGCAACTGGTCCCGAGAGCGGACCGGAAGGCGAGGGTCTGCGCTGCAGAGATAATTGTCGGAACTCAGGCAGTCAGAAATATCATCAGGGAAGAGAAGACCTATCAACTCCCGTCGGTAATGCAGACCGGCATGAGAGAGGGGATGCAGTCACTGGAACAGTCACTCAGAAACCTCCAGATGAGGAGGCTCATCAGCCCGTCGGAGATAACAAAGAGGATAAACAGGGGAGGAATACCAAAGAATACACCTGTCAGAGGAGGCACGGCATGAACAAACATGTACTCGTAGTTGATGACGACCAAAAGATGCTTGAACTCGAAAAGGTGGTCTTTACAAAACACGGATTCAGCGTGGAGACCGCTGCAAGCGGCACTGAGGCAATTGAAAAGGCCCTCGCCAGGAGGCCTGATATAATAGTGCTCGACATAGAGATGCCTGGCAAAGACGGTTATGCCACCCTCATGGAACTGAGAAGCCATAAAGAACTCAAGGATCTTCCTGTGATAATCCTTTCTGGACTCACAGAGGAGGTTTATCATAAAATAAGCGAATCCATGGGAACGGTTGAACACCTCGACAAGCCCTTTGACCCGAATCTCCTGCTCGAGAAGGCCCGGACAGTCCTGGGAATCTCATAGGGAGCCCTCCCTGGCCGGAGTACAAATCAAACGCTATTTGATGTAAATATCAGAATAAGCCAGACCATACCGGAGTGAAGAGGGTCATCATGGAAAAGATACAGAAGTGCCCGGTAAAAATGCAGCAAATAAGACCTCTCATGAAGGGCTTGAACGGAATTTCCGTTTCTGGAGAGAAGTCCTGCATGAGGAATACTGAAAACCTGAAGATTTTTATTATACACCGCTGAAAAGATGTGTAAATGTTAAGATCGCTGAGACAGAGGCTTCTGATGGTATTGATAGGTGTGATCGTCCTGACCACCACTGCCTACATCATGCTTGTCAGGAATGAGGTGAACCGGGAGATTTACAAGGCAGAGGAGCAATCTGCCAGAAACGTCCTCAACATGGTAATGCTCGAAATCGAGAGCAAATACAACGATCTCCTCTTTTACAAGAACCTTGCCCTCGATTGGCACAAGAAACACCTCAGGGATATCATCAGCATTGAGGAAACTGCAATCCGGAAGATGTATGAACGGGTAAAAAGGGGGCTTATTGACGAAAAAACCGCCCGGGAGAGAGTCCTTGAGGATCTGAGGTCATTGAGGTTCGGCAATAATGATTACATCTGGATCTCAGACTACAACTCCGTCCTCATATCCCACCCCGATCCACGGCTTTACGGAAAGGATGTATCAACCCTGAGGGATGTGAAGGGCAACCTGATTGTGCCTCCCATGGTGAAGATTGCACGGGAAAACGGTGAGGGATACTACACCTACTGGTGGCGGAAGCTGAACTCGGACAAGCCTGTCAGGAAACTTGCCTATGTAAAGGACTTTCCCGAGTGGGGATGGGTGATAGGCACCGGTGTCTATATAGATGACATAGAGAAGGAGGAGGCCCGGAGGCTTACTGTCATGCTTGACAATCTCAGGAAGGTCCTTGAAAACATCAAGGTGGCAAAGAGCGGGTACATCTTCATCTTTACCGGAAAGAAGAAGATGCTTGTCCATCCGGTGCTGGCGGGCCGGGATGTCTCGAAACTGAAAAACCCCGTGACCGGCACCTACATGGTTGATGACCTGATAAAGGCAGCAGCCCATCCGGAAACCCCTCTGGAATATCTCTGGGACAAACCCACTGACAAGGGTAACTACCGTTACCTGAAACAATCCTTTGTCAATTACTTCAAGCCCCTGGACTGGTATGTTGCCTCAAGCGTCTATAAGGATGAAATCAATGCCCCCGCAAGGGCATTGAGCCGGAAGATAATGTATCTCTTCGGCATATTTCTCATTGTGGTGGTTATCTTTTCAATGATATTTTCAGATACCATTGTAAGACCTATCAGGAATCTTATAAGAGTAATGCAAGATGTGACTGAGAAGGGTACGGGTGATGTAAAAGTACCTGTCGAGGGTGTTACAGAGACAAAAAAACTTGGTGAAATATTCAACATGATGATCGCCTCCATAAACGAAGCGGTTTCCGCCAAGGACAGCTATGCCAGGAAACTTGAGAGATTCAATGAAGAACTCGAGGGTATCGTGGAGCAGAGGACAAAGGACCTTGTAGAGGCAAACAGGAAACTCCAGGAACTGGACGAGATGAAGACGGAATTTCTCTCCACGGTCTCCCATGAATTGAGGACACCGCTGACGTCAGTCCTGGGATTTGCAAAGATCATAATGAAGAGACTGGACGAAGTTGTTTTTCCACTGGTCCGGACTGACGAAAAGAAGGTCAGGCG
>WFTX01000268.1 GCA_015485235.1 Nitrospirota bacterium
GACTATGCCATATCGGAGAGGGTTGTCAACATGAAGAGCGAGATAGAGAGGATGAAGGAACAGGTCCAGAATATTCAGTGAAGGAGGACGGAAATGAAGAAAGACAGAGTCCCTGCACTGGTGAACATAGGTTTTGGAAACGTGGTCTCGGTCTCACGGGTTATTGCTATAGTCACACCGGGCTCCGCTCCCATGAAGAGACTCAGGGATGAGGCCAGAAAACGGGGGAAACTGGTGGATGCCACTGAAGGCAGGAGGACGAGGTCCATAATCGTGACTGACAGCGATCACGTAATACTCTCCGCCCTTCAGCCTGAGACAATCACCCAGAGGTTTGGCGGCGAAAACCAGGACGAGAGGGTCTGAGACGTAAAGGATGCCGGCATGGATTCAGGAGAAGGGTACGCTTTTTATTGTGTCTGCTCCATCGGGGGCCGGCAAAACAACACTCTGCAACATGCTCCTGAGGGATACGCCGGGTATCATTTTTTCCGTCTCCTATACAACAAGGAGTCCCAGACCCGGGGAGAGGGCAGGAAGGGATTACCACTTCGTAAGTGAGGATGAGTTCAGGGAGATGGTCAGCCGGGAGGAGTTCCTGGAGTGGGCCGAGGTTCACGGGAACCTTTACGGGACGTCCAGGATGTGGGTTGAAGAGAGGCTTGCCTCCGGGACTGACATACTTCTTGATATAGATGTCCAGGGGGCTGAACAGATAAGGTCCAGGGGGCTTGAAGCGGTTTTCATATTCGTCCTCCCCCCCTCCCTTGAGGCGCTCCGGGAGAGGCTCTCCGGCAGAAAAACCGACCCGCCTGAGGTGATCCGGAGACGGATAGAGAAGGCCAGGGAGGAGATATCTTACTATGACAGGTATGATTATGTTATCATAAACGATGAGCTTGAACGGGCTTATTCTGACCTGCGGTCAGTGGTAATATCACGGCGCCTTGCTGCAGACAGGATAGACAGGGCCTGGGTGGCAGAGGTCTTCTTCCAGAGCGGAGATTGAGATGTTTGGAAGAGGGCGTGTCAGGCTTGTAGAAAAAGGCGGGTTAAGGTTAAGTGAAAACTGGATGGGGCAGAGGGACTAATCAATTCTTTGTCCCATAACCAAATAACCAGTATACCAGTATACCAATATACTAAATTACAGTCTTTCTATACAGGAGGATAAAAGATGGATATAATTTCACTCCCCATTGAGCATGACGTTGAGGGTATTGAGGGAAGGTTCAGACTGGTGAATATCGCTGCCCAGAGGGCAAGGGAACTTGTCCTGGGAGCGGAACCCAAGATAAAGAGCAATGCCAGAAAGGTGACCACCCTTGCTCTGGAGGAGACGATCACAGGTAATGTTGAGTTTCTTACCGGTGAGGAGGCCCTGAAGGCCCGTGAGGAGGCAGAAAAGCTCGACTTCCGTCGCCTTCTTGAGGAGAGCGCCGAGGAGACAGAAGCTGAAGACCTCTCTGAACTTGAAAAGGACCTGAAGATGTACTTCCCTGATGAGGGAGACTCTGCCACTGGTTCTCCAGATGAAGCCTTCGAGTCTGAAGAATAGAAGGGTCCTTCTTGCTGTTACCGGAGGCATTGCTGCATACAAGATACCCGACCTTGTAAGGAGACTGAGGGAGAGGGGAGCAGATGTAGCCGTCATCATGACGGAGACAGCATCGCAGTTTATACCGCCTCTCACTTTACAGACAGTTTCAGGCAACCCCGTTTATTCAGATCCCTTTGAGAGCCCCCTTGTACATATAGAACTCCCGCGGGAGTCGGATATCTTTGTGGTGGCTCCTGCAACAGCCAACATGATTGCCAAGATGGCGTCAGGCCTTTCCGATGATCTCGTCTCCCTCTCCTTTCTTGCCTTCAGAGGGCCTGTGCTGGTAGTTCCTGCCATGAACCACAGGATGTATGAACACCATGCAGTCAGAAGAAATCTTGGACTGCTCAAGGATATGGGTGTTTTTGTCCTTGAACCAGGGGAAGGGGCCCTTGCCTGTGAAGAGGAAGGCAAGGGGAGGATGCCCGATACCGGTAGTATACTTTCCCGGATAGAGGCGCTCCTTTCGCCACAGGACCTTGCAGGAATCAGGGTGGTTGTGACCGCCGGACCTACAAGGGAGTACCTGGACCCGGTAAGGTTCATCTCGAACCGTTCTTCGGGAAAGATGGGCTATGCCCTTGCCAGCGTAGCCTCGAGGAGGGGTGCCGAGGTTACGCTTATCTCAGGTCCTGTATCACTCGTTCCGCCCGAGGGGTTGAGTGAGTATGTAAGGGTTGAGGATACAGCGGGCATGCTTCAGGAGGTTCTCAGGGCAGTCGGCAAGGGGGCGGATCTCCTTCTGATGGCGGCTGCTGTGGCTGACTTCAGGCCTGCAGGGTATTCTTCCCGTAAGATCGGCAAGGAAGGCCTCCCTGAACTCTCTCTGGAACGGACCCCTGATATCATATCTGAAGTCTCCTCCATGAGGGGACATCCCTTTATAATCGGATTTTCTGCTGAGACTGGTCCCGAAATTGCAAAAGCAAGGGAAGAGATGTTCAGAAAAGGGATGGATGCAGTGGTCTTTAATGATGTGACTGAAGAAGGAGCCGGCTTTGACCATGACACAAACAGGATTACTATTATTGACAGTGAAGGTACAAGGGACTATCCCTTGATGCATAAAGAGGACTGTGCAGAGCGGATCATAGATTACTACCTGGAGATAAAGAGAAACAGGAGCCGTTAAATAAATTTTATTCCATTTATGGACGAAATCGGTCAGGTTGATTGACAACTTTTGCCATGAGGCAATATAATTAAGCCAGATATCGGGGGTAGTATTTTATGGCACTTGACGAGATTGAAAAACTGAAGGCAAGGGTTGAGAAGGACCCTGACTCAAAGCTCTTCCTCCCCCTTGCCGAGGAGTACAGGAAAGAAGGGATGTTTGACGAGGCCGTTGATGTCCTCAAAAAGGGCCTTGAGAGACACCCGAGCTACGTTACCGCCCGGGTAGCCCTTGGCAAGACCTATCTCGAACAGGGCAAGGAGGATGAGGCCCTTGGCGAGTTCGAAGAGGTGATTGCAGTCGTGCCTGACAACCTTTTCGCCCAGAAGAAGATCGCCGAGATATACAGGGACAGGGGGGATATGGTGAAGGCGTTGCAGCACTTCCAGAAGGTTGCCTATCTGAATCCCAATGACGAAGATGCAGCTAAGTTTCTTGATGAGCATCTGCCTGCCTCTGCGGAGCCTGAGACAGAGCTCGAGAAGGAGGTCCAGCCTGAGGATACCTCTCATCAGGAACTCAATTCCATCTCCTTCGGCCTTGAAGAAGAGCCTGATATAAGTGATGTGGAGGAGGTTCCCTCTCAGGAGGAGAGTGAAGCCCCGGAAGATTTACCCGTAGAACCGGGGATGGATCAGGTGGATTCTGAAGACTCGGGGAAGGCGGAGGCTCAGGGCTTTGAGGAGTACCGGGAATTTTCCGAGTTCATAGGCGAGAAGGTGCATGAGGACATAGACCTGCAGGCTGAAGAGATCAATCTTTCAGGTCAGGATGAAGAGGATGATGTCTTCATCCTTTCAGAAGAAGAGGAGGCACTCCAGTCCTTTTCCGAGTTCAGCGACCTCACCATGCCTGATGAGACAGACGAAACTGCCTCGGCGGATGAAAAAAGAAAGATGCTCCTGAGGGAGGCCGATGACTGTGTCAGATCCGAGGAATACCTCAAGGCGATGGATATATACAATGAGCTCCTCAGGGAAAATCCTGAGGACAGGGAGGCCCGCCAGAGGCTTCAGGAACTCAAACAGTTGCTCAAAATGATCGGGAAGGACCCTGATATCCTTGCGGAGAGACTGGAATCCCTGCTGTCGGGGTTGAGGGAGAGGAGAGATGAGTTTTTCGGAGACGCTTAGAGAGGCCGTAGAGAGGGTTGACGGGGCGGTTGCCGCCATCATCCTTGCCTCGGACGGTATTCCCGTTGAGGAGCATGTCACGGAAAGGCTCATTGACTTTACAGACCTCTCTGCAGAGGCCTCCACACTTATAAAGGATATCGAGTTGGCCTCGGAAGAACTTCAACTGGGTGAGGCCCGTGAATTTGCCCTGATCTCCGAACGGTGCGGAATCTTCCTGAGAAAAATCACTGAGGAGTATTATTTTGCCCTTGTCCTCAGGCCGGAGGGAAATTTCGGAAAGGCCCGCTTCATCCTGAGGACCCTTGTCCCGCGCATAGAAAATGAGTTCTGAAAAACCGTTGACCTTAATGTTGCATAAGGAGGCATGGGGTAATTTTCTGGCAGTTTTATGCAACTGGAAGGTTAACACTAAGCACTAAACAGCCGAATTAAACCTCAGTCTGAGGCTGTGATTGGTCATTCCGTTTCCCGCCTTCCCGCTTTAACGCTTTCACACAACAAACGCAACTAACGCTGTCAACGCAGAACTCAGAACTTTGAACGTCTCAACTTTTGACCTGCCCGCTGTCTTCTTGACCTCTCCTGCCCTGTTAAAGTTTTTCCCCTTCTGTCCGATAGTAGGGGCATGGAGGCTGAAGAAGAGACAGCCCTCTTTCCTTGAAAACAGGGAGTTTCCCTGTAAAAAAACAGTTGAGGGAGGGAAAGATGCAAATAACTCTCAGAAAAAAACTCTTTGGGATGGTGGGGTTCCTCGTGATTGCCCTTGTCTTTGTGGGAGTGCTTGCCTACAGCACGGAGAAGAGACTGGTTAATGGGTTTGAGGCACTGGCAGAAGGGCCCGGCCATCAGGAAGAGGCTGCCATGGGGGCACTGATGCAGCTTGGGAACGCCGTCCATGCCTTCAAGAACTATCTCCTGAGGAAGGATGAGAAGTATGCAGACAAGTTTCAGACTGCTGTGAGAAAGATGAAGGAAGAACTGGCCGATTACAGGAAACATGCATCCACAGATAAGGAGAAGGGACTTCTGGAGGAGGCACTCAGGCATATAGACAGTTATGTGGATGCCTTTGGCCAGCTCAAGAGGGCGAGAGCGTTAAGCGATGACATCGCAAATATAGACAGAACAATCAAGGGGGCTGACCGTCCTATAGAGAAAGCCCTCAAGGAGATGGATGAAATTGCCAAGAAACGGTATGAGACCGCCCTTCAGGAAATGAAAGATAAGGCCGATGCCGCAGTATGGGTGATGATTCTTGCCGTACTGCTTGCCTCCCTGACAGGAATAGTTGTGAGTACTCTTGTCCTGAGAAAGATAATGAAGTCCATCGACGAGGTCGGACGGGTCCTTTCAGGGGTGGCCGAAGGGGATCTTACCCATGACGCGGAGGTGTTCTCCGGAGACGAGGTTGGGAGGATGGCCGATGCTGTCAACAGGATGGCCGGTGCAATACGGAAGATGATCTGGAAGATCTCCGGAGTCGCAGAGACGGTAGTGAGCAGTTCCGAGGAGGTATCGGCAACAGTCAGCCAGATTACAGCAGACATGAACAGACAGGTCCAGCAGATAGAGCAGTCGGCAACTGCAACTACGGAGGTCTCCCAGACAATACTCGATGTAGCGAACAATGCCTCCCATGCCTCGGCCTCTGCCAGGGAGTCTGTTGAGGCGGCACAGGAGGGACGTGAGGTTGTTGGAAAGACGGCTGACGGCATATACGAGATCGCCCGGCGTGTTGAAGAGAGTTCCAGGACTGTTGAGGAACTGGGTGAGAGCAGCAAGAAGATAGGCGAGATAGTAAATGTGATAAACGATATCGCCGACCAGACAAACCTCCTTGCCCTCAATGCAGCCATAGAGGCTGCAAGGGCAGGCGAAAACGGGAGGGGGTTTGCCGTAGTGGCTGATGAGGTCAGAAAGCTTGCTGAGAGGACTGCCAAGGCCACGGACGAGATTTCGGAGATGATCGGGCGGATCCAGAAGGATACAGGGCTCTCTGTGGAAAATATGAGGAAGGGAAGGGAGATGGCTGAGCAGGGTGTGGAACTGGCAAGACAGGCCCAGGATGCCCTCGATAGGATAGTGGCCGCATCCGAGCAGTGCATGGACAAGGTTCAGGCGATTGCCGCTGCAACAGAGGAGCAGTCTGCGGCCATTGAGGAGGTTTCAACCAATATGGAAAATATCACTGAAATCACCCGGGCCTCAAAGGACGGTATAGACCAGATAAACGAGGCCACCAACGATCTCGCAAGGCTTGCCGGTGAACTGGGTGAGCTGATCGGCTGGTTCAGAATCAGTGATAAGGAGAAGACTGATGGAAAGAAGATCAGCACTGGTACCGGCAAGGCTGCCGCAGGAACGCTCCCAACGGGAGCAGATGCCATATCCGGCGTGGTCCCGGGTGTGTCCGGCAATGGGGAGTCCGGTCTGAATTAGGGTTTGATAACCTGAGTTGATTGTTTCCACCCTCCCC
>WFTX01000269.1 GCA_015485235.1 Nitrospirota bacterium
GAGCCCTGAAGAAGAGAGCCTTCCCGCTGCTGTGAAGGCGGAGATCAGACTTGCCGTCAACGGGAGGAAGGTCTACTTTCCTCCCCTTATCATAAAGATAGAATCCAGGGAAAGAACTATTTGACCCTGAGGCCGGACTTGACCTCCCTTTCAGGACTCAGAACGGCTATATCCTTTCCTTCTCCTGCAGCAAGGAGCATCCCCTGCGATTCGATTCCCATGAGCTTTGCAGGTTTGAGATTGGCGACTACAACAACTGTTTTTCCTACCAGTTCTTCAGGCGAATAGGACTTCCCGATCCCTGCAACGATCTGCCTTTTCTCTCCGGTATCCACGATAAGCCTGAGGAGTTTGCTCGATCCCTCTACCCTCTCTGCCTCAAGGACCTTTCCCGTCCTGAGCTCTACCTTCGCAAATTCATCTATGCTGATCAGATCATCCCTTTCAGCCTTCTTTACCTCACCGGCAGTCTCCCTCTCCATATCTGGAACCTCCCTTTTCTTCTCTATCCTCGGAAAGAGGGGCTCTCCCTTTCTGAGCCTCGTGCCTGGCTCAAGCCCGCCCCATCTGAGTTCTGAGAGAACGCCGGGCCTGACAAGACCTTCCAGTCCGAGCATCTCAGCCATCTTCTCTCCAGCCTCAGGCATGAAGGGTGCAATAAAGCAGGCTATATGCCTGATCCCCTCAAGGACAGTATATATCACTCTTTCCAACTCTTTCTTTTTCTCCGGATCCTTTGCAAGGGCCCAGGGCTTTTCCGTATCAATAAACTTGTTCAGCATCCCCAGGAACTCCCAGATCTCTCCCAGTGCCTTCTGGAAGGCAAGAACATCAAGATGCGCTTTCAGCCTGAGAGGTACTTGGGCTGCCCTGTCTCCTATCTCTCCCTGAAGAGTCACGGGTTGAGGCACAACCCCGTCGAAGTAACGGAAGGCCATGGACAGGGTTCGGCTTACGAGGTTGCCAAGGTCGTTTGCCAGGTCACTGTTAATCCTGCCTATAATCGCAGACTCGGAAAAATCTCCATCCAGCCCGAAGGTGACCTCCCTGAAGAGGAAGTATCTGAACTGATCAACTCCGTACTCCTTCGATACCTTGAAGGGGTCCACCACATTCCCGAGGGATTTGGACATCTTCTTCCCGTCAACGGTCCACCAGCCATGGGCAAAGATATTGCCGGGCAGTTCCATCCCCAGGGCCATGAGCATGGTTGACCAGTAAACGGCATGGGTGGTAAGGATATCCTTTCCCACTATATGATGATCCGCCGGCCACCATCCCTCCTTCAGGGAGCCAGGGGAAAGGTATTTCGTGGCGGAAAAATAATTTATCAGGGCATCAAACCAGACATAGGTGACATAATCAGGATCAAAGGGGAGTTCTATACCCCAGGAAAGCCTCTTCTTGGGTCTGGAGATGCAGAGGTCCCCAAGGGGCTGGGCCCGGAGAAAGCCAAGCACTTCGTTCCGCCTGGACTCAGGCAGTATGTAATGTGGATTCTGTTCAATGTGCTGCTGCAACCTCTCTGCATACCTGGACATCAGAAAGAAGTAGTTCTCCTCTTCTATCTCCTCAACAGGCCTGCCACAGTCAGGGCAGTTCCCGTCCCTTATCTCCTTTTCGGTCCAGAACCTCTCGTCAGGGGTACAGTACCATCCCTTATAGGGCCTCTTCACTATCTCACCCTTTTCGTAAAGCCTCTGAAGGAGTTCCTGGACCACGGCCTTGTGTTCCCCATCGGTGGTTCTGATAAAGGCATCATTGGATATATTGAGAGTCCTCCAGAGGTCTCTGAAGTTCTCCACCATTATGTCGGCATGGTCCTTGGGAGTCCTTCCCCGCTCGGCAGCCGCCTTTTCCACCTTCTGGCCGTGCTCATCAGTCCCGGTGAGAAAAAAGACCTCTTCACCAAGGAGTCTGTGAAACCGCGCCAGTATATCGGCAGCCACCGTTGTGTAGGCGTGTCCTATATGGGGAAGGTCATTAACATAGTATATGGGGGTAGTGACATAGAATCTCTTCATCCTTTATCTCCGTTTCTTCTTTCTCTTCTTGTGTCCTGAGTGGCCCTTCCTCGTCTTCAGGGGTTTCTTCTGCTCTCCCCCGTCACCGGAGGCTTCGCCAGAACGGGCCTCCGGTTTCTCTCCCCTGTCCCGTCTTCTTCTCCTCCGCCGGCGTCTCCTCTTTCTACCCTTTTTTGTCCCATCTTCCTGCTTGTCCTCTTCTGACGAAGCAGGCTCTTGCTTCCCTCCTTCTCTGGAAGGAGGTATTTCACCCGGAATACCAGCCTCAACCTCAGAGGGCACAGGAACCTCTTGAGCCTCTCCTGCCTCAATCTCACCGGTGGTCATACCCTCGCATTCTTCGCAAAGACATCCACCTTCCTTCTCCGAAAGGACATCTTCCCTCAAGCCAGCAACCTTCTCAACATCTTCTTCTCCATATTCATAGCCAAGGCAGCACATCAGTCTGCCGCAGACTCCGGAGAGTTTCGTTGTATTAAGTACCAGTTCCTGTTCCTTGGCCATCTTGATGGAAATGGGAGCAAAGTTCACCAGAAAGGTATTACAACAGAGAGTCCTTCCGCAGATACCTATGCCACCAAGGAGTTTCGCCTCGTCCCTCACCCCTATCTGCCTCATCTCTATCCTCGTCCTGAACTTCGAGGCAAGATCCTTCACGAGCTCCCTGAAATCAATTCTTCCGTCTGCGGTGAAGTAAAAGATTATCCTCTTGCGGTCGAGGGTGACTTCCGTCCCAACGAGCTTCATGGGAAGACCCCGGGCCATTATCCTCTCGAGGCAGAAAAGCCGTGCCTCCTCACCCAGGGACTTGTTCTCCTCGCTCTGCCTGAAGTCATCTTCCGTAGCCTTCCTTATCACCTGCTTCAATTCCTTTGGGGCCTCGTCCCTGTCCTCGATAAACCCCACCACCGTACCGATCGTTACACCAAAGAGTGATTCAACAACAACAGGGTCTCCAGGCTTGAGATCCTCTTCTCCCATAAGATAGGCATAGACACGCCCGCAGGGCTTGAACCTTACGCCTACAAGCCTCTCTTCAGTCTCTTCAGATGTTTTATCTTCAACAAGTGTCTCCATAGCACTCCCTTAACAGATAGGTTAGATAGTTTCCTGCAATCAGGTGGTTGATATTGTATCTCAGGTCATTCAACAGCCCTGTTGCCTCCTCATAGAGACCGAGAGCCCTCTCAAGGGGGATCAGAGAATTCCTTTCATCCTTCAATCTCCCGACCTTCCGGTTCATGAGGATATCTTCTCTCTCGATCCCCGTCCCTGAAACGGCAACATCCCTGATCATGAGTATGAATTTCCTGAGCCACTCTTCCATCTCGCTCCTGTCCTTCCACCGGACAGGCCTTCCGGGTGGAAGGAGATGAGCCAGTATCTCATCCTCTGTCACTCCGGCCTGATCTTCCTCTGCCAGCACCCTTCCCGGACAGCCTTGGAGCAGCATTGCGAGCCTCTCCCTCTTCCTGGCCCCTTCTATACCGATTCTTTCAAGGACCCTTTCAGTCTCCCTCCGGGAAAGCGGCGTGAAGCGGACCTGGAAACACCGTGACCTCACGGTATCAAGCAGCTGGTCCGGAAGGGAAGTCACAAGTATTATCACACTCCCCTCAGGAGGCTCCTCGAGGGTCTTCAGGAAGGCGTTTGAGGCCGCAGGATTCATCCTTTCAGCCTCATCAATGACTATAATCTTGTAGGTGGCCTCAAGAGGTTTGAAGGAGAGGAACTCTATCAATTCACGAACCTGCTCTATCCTTATCATCCCGTCCTCGGGCGTGACCATCCTGAAATCCGGATGAACCTCCTTCCTGATCCTCTCGCAGTGACTGCATACACCACAGGCGTCAGGACCATCTTCCCCTTTCACAGGCGAGAGACAGTTCAGCAGCCGTCCGAACTCAATGGCGAGGGACCTCTTTCCTATCCCGGCCTCTCCTGTAAAGAGATAGGTCGAGGGAACACGTCTCCTCGCAAAGGCACCCGTTAGTATCCTCTTCTGTCTCTCATGCCCTACAATATCGTCAAATATCGGCATTTCCGGTTACTCTTCCGCTATGCTCCGTTCCTTGTCAGCCACCCTCCCGATGCTCACAACCCTGTCATCATCTTCAACATCCATCACCTTGACACCCTGCGTGTTCCTGCCCAGGACTGATATGGCCGATGCCTCGGTCCTTATTATCTTTCCCTTGTTGGTTATGAGCACAATCTCGTTCTCATCCTGGACCTGGACATAACCTACGGGATGGCCTATCCTCTCTCCCACCTTTATGGATATGACACCCTTGCCGCCCCTTTTGTGAACAGGGTATTCTTCCACCCTCGTCCGTTTCCCGAAGCCCCTGTCCGTTACGGTCAGGATGGTCATCTTCTCCTGAAGGACTTCTGCGGATACAACGGCATCACCCTCAGTGAGCCTGATCCCGATCACCCCCCTCGCCGTCCTGCCCATCGGACGGACGTCCTCTTCGCGGAACCTTACGGCAAGCCCCTTTCTGGTACCTATCAGGAGATCATTCGTTCCCGTTGTTCTCCTCACCGCCATCAGTTCGTCCTTCTCGGAGAGGGTTATTGCTATAACCCCCTTACCCCGGGGATTGCTGAAGTCCCGGAGGGGGCTTTTCTTTACGTATCCAAGTCGGGTGAACATTACAAGATAGCCCTCTTCGAAGCTTCTTACCGGGATGGCTGTGGTTATCCTCTCGCCCTCCTGGAGCTGCAGGAGGTTGACCATCGCCTTACCCCTTGAGGTCCTTCCCGCCTCGGGAATCTGGTATATCTTCAGCCAGTAGAGCCGCCCCCGGTTTGAGAAAAAGAGCATATAGTCATGGGTGGACCCTATTATGAGCTGTTCGACAAAGTCCTCCTCCTTTGTCCCCATTCCTATAAGCCCCTTGCCACCCCTCCGCTGGCTTCTGTACTCACTGAGGGGATTCCTCTTTATGTATCCCTGGTGAGAGACGGTGATCACCATCTCTTCCTCTGAGATCAGATCTTCAATGGTGAGGTCCCTTGTCTCCTCGATGATCTCCGTCCTTCTCTCATCTCCGTATTTCTCGCTGATCTCCCTGAGTTCATTCCTGATGATGTCATTGACAAGTATCTCACTCCCGAGTATCGACCGGAGCCTCTCTATCTCCTTGATCGTCTCCTCGTACTCCCTGACTATCTTCTCCCTCTCCAGCCCGGTCAACCTCTGGAGTTTCATATCCAGTATGGCCTGGGCCTGTACATCTGAGAGGTCGTATCTTGTGATAAGCCCCTGTTTCGCCTCATCGGGGCTCCTTGATGTCCTTATCAGGTTTATGATCTCGTCAAGGTGATCAAGGGCGATCTTGAGCCCTTCCAGGATATGGGCCCTCTCTTCAGCCTTCCTGAGTTCAAAGCGGGTCCTCCTCAGGACCACCTCCCGCCGGTGCTGGATAAAGTGGTTCAGTACCCTTCTGAGGCTCATTATCCTGGGCTGCCCTCCCACAAGGGCGAGCAGTATTATCCCGAAGGTGCTCTCCATCTGGGTGTGCTTGTAGAGGTTATTGAGAACCACCTGGGCGACCTCACCCCGCTTAAGTTCTATAACCACCCTTATACCATCGCGGTCGGACTCATCCCTTATCTCAGAGATACCCTCAATCTTCTTTGTCTTCACAAGCTCTGCAATCTTCTCAATCAGACGGGCCTTGTTGACCATATAGGGGAGTTCATTGATTATTATCTGTTCAGGATCCTTCTGGGGAATCTCGATCCTCGCCCTCGCCCTCATCTTCACCAGTCCCCGGCCGTGGGTGTATGCCTCCAGCAGACCGGCTGTACCGTGCACTATTCCTCCAGTGGGGAAATCAGGCCCCTTGATGAAGTTCATCAGTTCCTGGACTGTAGCCTCCGGCTTGTCCAGGAGATAGATGAGGGCGTCAATAACCTCCTTCAGGTTGTGGGGAGGGATGTTTGTGGCCATCCCTACGGCGATACCGGAAGAGCCGTTTATGAGAAGATTGGGTACCCGTGTGGGCAGGACCACAGGCTCTTCCGTTGTCTCATCAAAGTTGGGAATGAAGTCCACCGTATCCTTGTCAATGTCCCGGAGGAGTTCTTCCGCTATCTTGGCAAGTCTTGCCTCGGTGTACCGGTAGGCAGCGGCAGGGTCACCGTCAAGGGAGCCGAAGTTGCCCTGCCCGTCTATCAGGGGATAGCGGAGATTGAAGTCCTGTGCCATTCTGACAAGGGCATCATAGACCGCACTGTCACCATGGGGATGATACTTCTTCAGGACCTCTCCCACCACTCCGGCACACTTTGAGTACTTCTTCCCAGGTGTAAGCCCTTCCCTGAACATGGCGTAGAGGATCCTCCTCTGAACGGGTTTCAGCCCGTCCCTTACATCAGGAAGAGCCCTTCCGATGATCACGCTCATCGCGTAATCAAGGTAGCTCACCTTCATCTCTTCTTCAATACTCACGGGAAGACGTGCCATCATACCTCCTTCAGATGGAAAACCCCTTATGAAGACATGTATAAAAGGGGATTCAGAGAGAAAGCCCTCTTGATTTAAACGGTATATTATAACCTAAACAGGGGGGTTACGGGTAGGAAACCACGCAGGTTTTGATAAAACAGACAGTTAAGACTTTTCCCCTGTATGGTCCTACATTAAAGGTTGTGTAAGAAAACGATGAAAAGTATGTCTTATGCCTGTTTTAACAAGAACAGACACCTGAAGCATCAGCGCACCATCTGAAGGAACAATGCCTTCAACTCTGGGGGTAAAGGATACATTCAATCTTTCCTGCAGTACCCCCTCACCTCAGGATAGAAGAAACTTACAAATCTACCCGTAACGCCTCTGGCAAGACCGAAAAGACCGGCTGCTTTCTCAAATACGGCCACAGGGAGCACAACGGGAAGCATCAGGGTGGCCATGGTTATTGTGACGAAATTACCGCTGATCTGTCTCACCGAGGAAAAGTTGTTCCTGATAAAGGGAGAGAGGAATATGTACTCAAGGAGGCACCATACAGAGAAGGGAACGGCGGTGGTTACTGCCAAGGCCTGCATCAAAAGGAAAAAAAATCCATTCCTGGCAACCCTGTCGTGTATCCCGTTCTTTTTATATGTAAAGGGCCTCCCCGAAGAAACACTCTCAATTGTCCACTTGATGGTCAGATAAAGCATCACATAGGCGGTAATCGCCGCAATGTCCTTTACCGGCCTGAAGTGGCTCCTGTTTCCGTCGTATATTGCCTTTACAGGAATAAACCTGATCCTGTATCCCGAGTCTCCAGCCTTCATGAGTATCTCTGTCTCGGTCACATAACGCTCTGTAACCAGGTTTATCTTTTCAATGATTGACAGGGGATATAACCTGAATCCGCACTGGGTGTCCTCAATAAACTGATTGGCGGCATAGGATATGTAAAATCTTGCGATTCTCATCGCATTGTATCTGCGGGCAGGGATCAGGTCTTTGTCCTTCATTCTTGACCCTACAATTATCGCGTCAGGATACCTTTCATGCTCCCTGAGGAAGAGTGGAACCTCGTCCGGGTCATGCTGTCCGTCTGCATCCATGGTAATCACGGCACTGTAACCTGCATCCATTGCCCTCAGAAAGAGTTCTCTAAGGGCATTTCCCTTCCCCTGATTTTTTTCTATCCTGATCACCTCTGCCCCGGCATTACCGGCAACCTGAGCAGTGTTATCCTCGGAGCCGTCATCCGCCACTATAACATGACAGTGCCTCAATGCCCTGGCTACCACATCGCCTATTGTCTGCGAGGCATTATATGCAGGAATTACGATGCATATGTCAGAATTCAACCCTGCTGCCCTCCATTGAAAGTATATTCACTGCTGCCTTGGTCCCTGAATAGGCTGCTGCCAGAACCCCGCCTCCGAACTCCCCCCAGTGGCCTGCAATATAGAGGTTCCTGATTCCATGTCTGTTAACATTTTTTATCCCCGGGACCTGTCTCCATCCAAAGGCTGCTCCATGAAGATTGCCTGTATAACGATGAAGTGTCTGCGGGGTTGCCGCATCAAGCACCTCAATACTGTCCCTGAGGCCGGGGATTACCCTCTCAGCCCTCCCTATCATGTTTGCCGTGCATTCCTCCTTGTTGTACACCCTCCCATTAGCCTCCACCATCTCATGAAGGACAACAGTGTGGCACCCTTCGGGAGCCCTTTTTCTGTCCTCAATAGTGGCAACGGTAATTCCCATGGTGGAATCATCTGCAAATGCCTTTCTCGTCTCAAAGAACCCCTCCATATCATAGGAGGGGAAATATCCGACACTTGAGTATCCTATTTCCCCTCCCCTGATACCGGCATAGACAATGAAAAATGACTTTGAAACTCCGGGGTGTCTGAGCATGTCCTCTGCAATTGTCTTGAACCTTTCCTCCGAAAGACTCAGTAGGGTGGCATAATAGTCGGCATTTGAGACGATGTATCTTCCCCGATAATGCATGCCATCCTCACAAGCCACTTCCGTGCATCGGTCTCCCTCTGTGATGATTTTCTCTACTCTCTTTCCAAACAACACCTCAGCCCCCTTTTGCCTGAGTCCCTCTATAAAGATATCAGACAGGGTCTGAAAACCGCCACAGGGTCTGTATGCACCCTCCCTGAAGTAACTCATGATCAGGTTTGCCATGGAAAGGGCAGAAACCTGCGATGGTGGTAGTCCGATAAAGGGACATCTGTCTGCTAGGGCTGCCCGCAGTCTGTAATCCCCTACAGACTCATTAAGCAAGGCCTCATAGGTTGTATTTGCCGCCATTATCAGACTGGGGGGAACCTTCTCGGGCTGATAGATGCCCCTTATCTTCATCTCCACCGCTGACAGTGCCGCACTGTAAATCTCTTCTGCCTTTCTGAACAATTCCCTTATACCGGGGGCCTCTTCAGGGAATAGTGATATCAGCGTTTCAATGTACTCTGCCAGGTCATTACTGACCTTAACAGAAAAGTCAGGAAAGATGCTGAACCGTATCGGGTCTATTCTCAGGAAGTTTACCCTCTCAGGCATTCCCATAAGGCCGAGAACCCGACTGATAATGCCGTCTTCTCCAATGCCGGCAATGCAGTCAATTGCCGAATCAAAGACGAAACCCCTTCTTGAGAATGAGGTCATATATCCCCCTGGTGACGGGTTTTTTTCAATGAGCAGGGTCTTCAGTCCCTGTGAGGCAAGAATCCCTGCACTCACCATACCGCCGATGCCACTTCCTATCACGATTACATCAAAACTGCTCATCCCCTGGCCTACGAAGATGATGTGAAAACCCTAATACCCATCTGCCCTTTACAATGTCTCTTGCCGAAAGCCACCGCCTTTGGCGGTGGTACTTGACACTGACCGGTATGTTAACCTGTAATTTCAGGAGAATCATGAACCCATCTTATATCTCAACGAGGCCGGCAATATAAGGGTTGCAGCCGCCAGACAGGAGACCACCCCTATGACTATCACCGCCCCCAGTGATGAAATACCCCTGAAGTTGGTGGTAACCAGGCTCCCGAAGCCGACCATGGTGGTCACCGAGCATATAAGCATGTTCTTAAAGGCATGCCTGATGACCCTGTAATCCTTCCGGCCCCCTTCACTGACTGCCTGAACCAGATAAACACCGTAATCTATCGCTATCCCAAAAAGCAGGGCAATGGATGCCATGTTTATGTAGTTAAACCCTATATCCATATACCCCATTATGCCACAGGTCAGGATAAACCCGACAAGTACAGGCAGCTGTGAAAGCACCACAGGCATCACCTTTCTGAAATGGAGAAATGTTATCACAAGACTGAAGAAAAGGGAAAGCAGCGCAGCTATTATACTCTCCCTTACGATTGTTTTTTTGAGTTGTCCTGACAGAAGGGGCCAGCCTGTAATCTGCCATCCCGGACCAAGGGATTCGGTCAGTTTCTTTAACCGTACAAGGTTATCTCCTGACCAGTTTTCTGATGATGGGTAGAAATAGGCAACGAGCCTGTTTTTCTCGGGATTATAAAAAAAGCCAATCTTGTTCTCACCTATTTCGGACAACTCCTCAAGGGATACAGGTGATGTAATGTTTATTGCCTTAATGATACCCCTGATATATCTCAGATTGTTCTCTGTAATGTTAAATCCATATCTCTTCATTGCGGCAATAAAGACTTTCTCCATGTCCCGGGCCTGCTGCCTTATATCCTCTAACTCGTCTATCACCGCTCTCTGTCTGAAGGGTGGAGGAAATACCTTCTCAAGGGATGTATAACTTCCTATAAGTCCCTTTTCTTTCCAGTCTTTTAATTTCTTTTCAATGGTATCAATTGCCTCCTCCATTCCGGTTTCCCCGGTATATACCACTATCAGAGGATATCTGTCCGCCGTGAGTATGCCTGAAAGTTCTTTCTGAATCCGCATTGCCCTGCTATCCTTTAAACCTATTTCCCTGAGGTCAGAGTAAAACCGAACCCTGCCAAGCCCCGGAAGGGCAAGGATAATCACGATAACCATGAAAAAAGACAATGTCCTGCCGTTCCTGATAATCACATCGGGAAGGGCCTGCTCCAGCCATGAAGGTGTTTGCTCTTTGATGAGGAGACCCTTTTTCAATCTGAATATCAGGAGCATCAGTGCAGTCATCACAATAAGGGTTGATAACATGCAGAGAAGTATCCCCAACCCGGCAACAGTGCCGAGTTCATGGAGTCCTCTGAAGTCAGTGACAACAATACTGAAAAATGCTCCGGCAGTGGTGAGGCTGCCGGTCAGAACACTCCTTCCAGTGTTAAGGAGTGTTGTTTCAAGGGCAACGGCAGGGTCATCAGTTCTCTTTAACTCCATAGCAAACCTGTCAAATATGTGAATTGTGTAGTCAATTCCAAGCCCTACAAGTACTGCCGAAACAACGGCTGTAATAATATTAAGACCTCCAAAAAGCAGATGGGCAATGCTCAGGGTCCATAATACGACCAGGGAAAGGGTCAGGAAAACCGTGGGGATAATCACGCTCCAGCGAAAGAGAAGGAAAAACACAAGGAGTATGAGGAAGACGGTTATAAGGAGGCTCCCGAGCATATCCCTTTCAAGGGCCTCCTGTGCCTCCCAGGCAAGGGCAAAGGGTCCGGCATAACCTGCCCTGAGTTTACCTTCCATCCCCTCTCTGATCAGGACATTTTCAACAACGGATTCCACCTTCTTTTTGAGGGACTTTACAAAGGCCATATCCCGTGCCGTGCCCGAGGGACTGACAAAGATAAGGGCGAAGGTATGGTCCCTGCCGAGGTAATATCCTGTACTTAAATCAAGGGGCATCTCCTTCTTCCCTGTAATTGAGGGTATTAATATGGCTCTTATGTTAAGGGGGTCTGCTGCAATCAGAGTGGAGTCAATAACAGATGAAAAGGGTGATGCTACCCTGCGATAATTCTCCCTTATCTGCCTGAATATGCCCTCAGGGGTCAGCCGTTTTTTAAGTACCGCTATCCCATCATTGTCCATATACAGGGGAAAGTATTTCATCATGAATGCACGGGAACGACTGAGACCGCTATACTCAACATCCCTTACAAGGGAAGACCTTTTCAGTCCCTCTCCTATCTCATCTATAAGAGAGACATAATGTTCAATGTCAGGGGCATCTGACCTGATTACAATGATAAGTGAATTCATTCCGCCTGAATCCCGGAGTATGTCGTTGAA
>WFTX01000270.1 GCA_015485235.1 Nitrospirota bacterium
ATCATATACCTCTATGCGTATAAGGCGATGTGCAAGGATATCGTTCCTCCTCTTTCTCCTTATCCCTGTACTCCTTTTTTACCTCTATGTCCTGAAGGATCTGCCCGACATAAAGAGTCTGAGGGCAGGGAAGCCTCTTTCCGGCTCACTGGTCTACGCGGCAGATGGTGTCCTGATCGGGGAGTTCAGGGTGAAGAGGGGGAAATACATACCCCTCAGCAGGATCTCCCCTCATCTTGTGAATGCTGTAGTTGCCACCGAGGATGCCCGGTTCTTCAGACACCGGGGGATAGACTATATCGGGCTCGGGAGGGCGATTATAAAGGATATCTTTTCTCTCAGCTTCAGGGAAGGCGGCAGCACCATAACCCAGCAGCTGGCCAAGGTGCTCTACCTGAGCCATGAAAAGACCTTCAGGAGGAAGCTCAGGGAGGCGGTGATCGCCATCATGCTTGAAAGACAACTCACGAAGGAGGAGATCCTTGAACTCTACCTCAACCGTGCCTATTTCGGGAGCGGGGCCTACGGTGTGGAGATGGCCTCGGAGACGTACTTCGGGAAATCCGCCGGTAAACTCTCCCTGAAGGAGGCTGCCATGATAGCGGGGCTCCTGAAGGCCCCGAACCGGTATTCTCCGTTCAGGGATATTGAGATGGCCGGAAAGAGGGCCCGGGTGGTGCTCAGACGGATGGAGGCCTCAGGCTATCTGAAACCGTCGGAACGGAAGATGGCTGAAAACGAGCCTCTCATTCTTAGGCCGGGAAGGCGGAGGGCGGAGCCATACGGGTATTTTCTTTCATATATAAGGAACTACCTCGAGGATAGATACGGTCCTGAAAGGCTCTACAAAGGAGACCTGCGTGTTTATACGACAATCAGGAGGTGGGCCCAGCTAAAGGCGGCAGAGACACTCAGGGCCGCCCTCAGGGCCTATGACAGACAGAAGGGCTGGCGGGGGCCGGCTGGCCATAAAACAGGGATAATGGTCCAGAAAGAGCTCAGAAGGCTCCTTCCCGGGAGTGCCCTCAGTTCTTTCAGGGGGAAGGTCTTGAAAGGGCTGGTGCTGAGGGTGAAAAAAAGGGAGGCTGTAGTCAGCCTCAATGGTGCCTACTCGGTCCTCCGTTCCAGGGATGCCCGGTGGGCAAGATACAGATATGATAAGAAAAGCGGTAAAAGGAGACTGACAAGAGATTTTAATCTGAAAAAAATCCTCAGTCCCGGCGATCTTGTATATGTCAGGCTCAGGGAGATAAAGAACGGTATCGCCTATGTGGGGCTTGAGCAGATCCCCCTTGTCCAGGGGGCAATAGTGGCACTTGAGCCCTCAACAGGAGAGGTCCAGGCAATGGTCGGGGGTTATGATTACAGGCTGAGCCCCTTCAACCGGGCGGTAAGGGCACGGAGACAGGCGGGCTCTGCCTTCAAGCCCTTCATATACGCCCTTGCCCTTCAGAAGGGCTACACAGCGGTCTCGACCCTCAAGGATGAGCCCGTGGAATACCCGATGGGAGACGGGAGGCTCTGGAGGCCTGTAAACTATGACCACAGGTTCAGGGGGGATGTAACCCTCCGGGATGCCCTTGTCCATTCATTGAATGTCCCCACTGTCAGGCTTGCCAGGGCGGTCGGTCTTGGAGACATAGCCTCCTTTGCAAGAAGTGTCGGGATCACATCTAAACTTCCCGAAGACCTCAGCCTCTCACTCGGATCTCTTGGTGTCACCCCCCTGGAACTTGCCGCTTCTTACACGGTATTTGCAAATCAGGGTAAATACCTTGCCCCCCTCTTCATACGAAGGGTTACGCGGAGTGATGGCAAAATCCTTCAAGAAAACCTCTCAGTGCCCCGCGGGAGGCTGGACCCGGGTGCTGCCTTTATCATGACGGACATCATGCGGGATGTGATAAGAAGGGGGACAGGGAAGGCGGCCGGAGGTCTTCCCTTTGATACTGCCGGGAAGACGGGGACTACCGACAACTACAGGGATGCATGGTTTGTCGGGTATTCGCCCGAACTCCTCGCCGCAGTCTGGATCGGTTATGACGACGGAAGGAGCCTTGGCCCGGGTATGTCCGGTGGAAGGCTCGCAGCTCCGGTCTGGAAGGATTTCATGCGGAAGGTTTCAGGGACTGTGAAAAGGAGGTTCACAGCACCGCCTGGTGTTACGAGGGTTCTTGTGAGCAGAAGGACCGGCAGAAGGGTTCTCTTCCCGTCAGGGGATTCCTACAAGGAGTATTTTCTGAGGGGAACGGAGCCGGGATGGGGCGGGATACGGTAATAAGAGAAATCCTAAATACTAATATCTAAATTCTAAACAATCTCAAAATCTAAATATCAAAGCTGTAATTGCGATATTGTATCACTCAACCTCAACCTCAGCCTCGACCTGTCTTTTAACCCTCAGTCTCTAGTCTCTCTTTTTCCCTTCCTTCCGCTGTCGGTCTTCATCTTTGAGATATAGACTATGCAGTCCTCGCAGATCTTGCCGGATTCCCGGTTGCAGATCTGGCGGTTAAGTTCCCAGCAAGGTTTACTTTTGTCTATATATGCTGAACAACGTTCCCGCCTCTCCTGAGCACAGTCCGTTATTTCCCAGCAAGGGGCGTATTCAAGAAGCTTCTTTATCCCCTCAATGCTGATCTTCTTGACATGAATCAGGTCTCTGAGGCACCGGAGCCATTTTATGTCATTTTCAGAGTAGTATCTGTTCTTGTTCCGGCGGGCAGGTTTTATGAGGCCGTGTTTTTCGTAGAGTCTGAGGGTCTGGTCGGTGGTTCCGATGAGTTCTGCCACCACCCCGATAGGGTAAAGTGGCATGTTCATCTTCTCTTCCGGAGTAAGTTCTCCCTTGAGCTTATTTCTTGCCTTTCTGGTTTTCATTATTTATGAGTCAGCCACATTCTGCCCAGGTACAGATTTGAGTAAGGTAAATTAATAACTCTAATTATTAAAACATTTTCTATCAAAAAATGCAAGTGTCAGGAAATATCCGCCCTTGCGAGGACCAGGGCATGGACAGTTCTCACCCCTGCCTTTTTCAGGGTCCTGGCGGATTCATAGATCGTCGCTCCTGTGGTCATTACATCATCGACCAGAAGGACCGTCAGGGGGATCTCCCTTTCATATCGGCTGTTCAGCCGGAAGGCGCCCCTTACATTCCTGATCCTCTCCTTCCTGGGAAGGAGGCTCTGGGGAGCTGTCTCCCTGCTCCTCACCAGGAGATCATCAATCACAGGTGCATGGAACCGCCTGGAAAGGTGGCGTGCGATCTGGTAACTCTGGCAGAACCCCCGTTCTGCGAGCCGTCCCTTCCCGAGTGGTACTGGTACAATGGCTTCAACCGGAGGCAAGGACAGATCTGAGAGGAGTTCGGCCAGGGACCGGGAGATCATCCGGTTTCTGCTGAACTTCATAAGCCTGATCGCCTCTCTGAGTGTGCCTGAGAAATCGGCATAGACATGGATGCTCTCAAGGGGAGGCGGGTCCTTCATGCAGGAGAGACAGACCGTGGAGCGGGTTAATGTTATTCTGACGCCACAGAGGATGCATCTGGCAGTTGCATCTTTCCTTCTCAGGGATTCGAAGCACTCCCGGCAGAGGGGAAATCTGCGCCGGTCAGGAAGATTCTCTCCACAGAGAGGACAGGAGAGAGGGAGTATCAGAGCAAGGAAGCGCCACACTTTCCACATTTCGGCTGGAGATGGAGCTTCTCGGCTCTTACCCGGTTCTTGACTCTGCAGGATGGACAGACAAGAATCCTTGACTCCTCTGATGGAGGCTTGGGAGGAGGCTCAGGCGGGTTTGGGCTGGGTGGAGGCTCTGAGGCCAGTTCATCCCCTGCCAGCTCCCTTTTGAGGAATTCCCTGTAAATTTCGTCAATCCTGGTCAGCTCTATCCCCATCCCGTTCTTGACCAGATTGAGGGGGGTCTTGATGGTCCGCCTGACGATACCCTCCAGATGGGATCTGTTGCCATCAGGGTACTGGAGATGAACGGTAATATGAGTGCCCGGGACAAAGCCGTGCTGGGTCCGGATGAAAAGCCCCTTTGCAGAGAGGTCTGAAGATATCCCCCTGTAAGTCATGCCCCCTGCACTGAATTCGGTCTCAAGTCTCTTGGTATACCTTTTGTACTGTCTCTTTGACATGATAAAGGTTCCCTCCCTACCTTAACCTTAGCCTGAAAGGCTGTCATAAGTCATTGGTATATTGGTATATCAGGTTATCAGGTTACTCTGCCTTAACCTTGACCTGTCTTTCCATCCCCCTGCCGAACCTCATGTGTTTGCAACGTTCAGGTTTATTCTCTGAACGGATATCAGGAGAAGTGTTCCTTGAGCCTGATGATGGCCTCCCTCTCCTGTCCTGTCGAGATTATATCTATGCTTACACCAAGCTTATCCTCTATGTACTGGAGGTACTTCCTGGCGTTATCAGGGAGTTTATCATATTCCCTTATCCCCGATGTCTTTTCTGACCACCCTTGCAGTTCTTCATATACAGGGGTGCAGTGTTCAAGCACCTCCAGTTCCTTGGGGAATTCGGTGTAGATGGAGTTCTTGTACCTGTATGAGGTGCAGACCTTCAGTCTCTCCAGCCCGTCCAGGATGTCCAGCTTTGTTATGATAATACCACTGAGGCCGTTTATCCTTACGGCATGGCGGAGCGCTACGAGGTCGAGCCATCCGCACCTCCTCGGCCTGCCGGTGGTGGCGCCGAACTCTCCCCCCCGCTTTCTGATCTCCTCTCCCAGGGCATCGTGCAGCTCAGTAGGGAATGGGCCTCCACCCACCCGGGTGGTGTAGGCCTTTACCACTCCAAGAACAGTATCGATCCGGGTCGGACCGATTCCCATGCCCGTACATACCCCGCCTGCGACTGCAGAGGATGAAGTCACGTAAGGGTATGTGCCATGGTCTATATCAAGCAGTGTCCCCTGTGCACCTTCAAAGAGTATCTTCCTGTCCTCCCTCAGTGCCTGGTCTATGATGACATCCGTATCATCTATGTAGTCCTGAAGGTATCCGGCATACTCCATGTATTCAGAACAGATCTGATCGACAGAAAATGGCTCTCCCCTGTAGAGTTCCGTGAGGAGGAAGTTCACTGTTTTGAGATTCTCATTCACCTTCTCTCTGAAGACATCGGGGTAAAGGAGATCAATCACCCTTATGCCATAACGGGATGCCTTGTCCACATAGGCTGGTCCGATCCCTCTTCCAGTGGTTCCTATTTTCTTCTCACCCTTTTCCGCCTCCCTGGCCTGTTCAATTGCCATATGGTAAGGCATTATGAGGTGAGCATTCTTGCTTACCCTCAGGTTGTGATTAAGGCTGATTCCCTTACCCCGGAGTTCCTCCATCTCCTCAATCAGGGCCTTCGGGTTTATCACCACCCCGTTTCCTATGAGACAGAGCTTTCCAGGATGGAGTATGCCCGAAGGTATGAGATGGAGAATGAACTGTTCCTCTCCTATGACCACTGTATGTCCTGCATTATGGCCTCCCTGATAGCGGGCGACGATATCCGCCCGTTCCGTAAGGGAATCCACTATCTTTCCCTTTCCCTCATCGCCCCACTGGGCTCCTACTATAACAACAGTATTCGACATTTTATGTCCTCCTCTGCCTGGAGACCGTCGGCTTAAAGCCCCTGGTCTTCAGGATGCATAATCTTGATTCTCTGCGGTTTCAGGGCATCCCTGATAAGTGCTGTCTGCTTTCTTGTTGCCTTCTCTTTTCCCCCGGGGTAGAGACTGAGTGCCTTCCCCGAGCCGGACCTCTCAATCCTGAGGGTGTAACTGATCCCTTCTGATTCAGCATATGCGAGGGTGGCCTGGAAGTCCCTCTTTATTATCTCCCTGATTGCCGAAAACCCCGCCATCCTCAGCTTCCGGGCAGTTCGGAGGGCGAATTTCTTGTCTCCCGAACCATCCGAGACCAGTATGGTAGTGATCTGTTTTGATTCCGTTCTGGCAAGCTTCATCAGTATATTGAGGTTGAGGGAAAAACCCGTGGCAGGGGAGTCCTGCCCGAAGTGGCCTATCATTGAGTCGTATCTGCCTCCCGAGCCGAGGCTTTCTCCACAGTCAGGATGGAGGATCTCAAAGAGCATACCTGTGTGATAGTCAAACCCCCTTGCCTCTGAGAGATCTATCCGTATTTTCCCCTTGAGCCCGTATTCGTCAACATATTCTGTTATGGTCCTGAGGTTTTCGACTGCCTTGCGGGTGAGGGGTCCTCTGGAGATTTCCCCGGCCAGGTCAAGCACCTCTTCACCGCCGTATAGAAACATCAGCCTGCAGTAAGTGGAAAGCTCTCTTTCAGAGAGTGTTCCCTGCCTGTTCATCTCTTCCAGTCTGTGGAGTTCCTTTCTCAGGAATATGCCCTTGAGGGTTTCCTTTAATTCTGGAGGGGAATTTTCCTCGATCACTCCATCAAGGAAATCCCTGTGACTGAGGCTTACCAGGAAGTCTTCAATTCCGAGCCGTTCAAGCACCTCGATGAGCAGGGCGATTACCTCGGCATCTCCTTCAGGCTCTGATATTCCTATGAGTTCCGCCCCGGCCTGGAAGATTTCCTTCTGACTGCCACCTGCCGTCTCTTCATACCTGAAGATGTTCGTACAGTAGGAGAGCCTGAGAGGTCTTCTGTCCCGGAAGGAGGTGGCTGAAATTCTTCCTATCTGTGGAGTCACATCAGGCCTGATGACCATCACCCTTCCGGACTGTCTGTCAGTAATCTTGTATCCCCTTTGGAGGAGGTCTTCGCCCACAGCCGGTGATATCACATCGGCATACTCAAATATGGGGGTTACCACTTCCCTGTAGCCCCATTGCGCCGTCTGCTCAAGGAAGACGGACTCAATTTCTCTCTTCATGAGTGCATCTTCCGAATAGAGTGTCAGACAACCCCTTGGTGAAAGAGGCCTTGACGGAAGACAGGTTCTGTTTGTGGGAACACTCCTCTGCTTCAAAGCTTGATCACCTTGACGGAAATTATGTTCGGGAGCCCGGCCAGTTCATTTACAAGCTCATCGCTTACGTCAGAGTCCACATTGACAACAGAGATGGCCATACCACCTGCCGATTCCCTCCCGAAGTGCATCCTTGCGATGTTTATGTTGTTCTTCCCGAGGAGGGAACCTATATTCCCGATCACTCCTGGTCTGTCATTGTTGTAAATGAAGAGCATGGTCCCTTCAGGAACAATCTCCACGGGGAAGTTGTCCACCCTGACGATACGGGGTTCAGTCTTTCCGTAAAGGGTTCCGCATATGGTGGTCTCCCTCCCGTTCGCCCTGACCCTGAGGACCAGCATGTTATGAAAGTCGAGGGCGTCCTCGCTCGTGGTCTCCTTTACTTCAATCCCCCGTTCTTTTGCGATAATGGGAGCGTTGACGAAGTTTACCGTCTCAAGCAGGATTGGTGAGAGGAGTCCCTTCAGGGCTGCTATTGTTACGGGTTTTGTGTCAATCTCACGGGCCCTGCCCCTGAACTCCAGGGTTACCTCGGAAACACCGCCTTCGTATATCTGTGCTCCGAAACTTCCCAGTATCTCGGCAAGCTTGATGTAGGGAAGGAGGAACGGGAGCTGGTCCGAAGGGATGGAGGGGAAGTTTACCGCATTCCTTATCACTCCGCTCAACAGGTAATCTATGATCTGCTCGGCGACGGCCACGGCGACATTCTCCTGGGCCTCGGCGGTGGATGCTCCCAGATGGGGAGTACAGATCACTTTGTCCAGTTTTATCAGGCTCAGGTCTTCAGGCGGCTCTTTCTCGTAAACATCCAGGGCCGCTCCGCCGACCTTGCCTGAGACAATGGCATCATGAAGATCCTTTTCATTCACTATTCCGCCCCTTGCACAGTTTATTATCCTTACCCCGTCCTTCATCTTCTCTATGGTCTTTGCGTTTATCAGACCCTTTGTCTCGGGAGTGAGTGGGGTATGAATTGTAATAAAGTCAGAGCGGCTGAAGAGTTCGTCAAGGGTGACCTTCTCAACACCCAGTTCCGCTGCCCTGTCATCACTCAGGAACGGGTCATAACAGATGACGTTCATCTGGAGCCCCTGGGCCCTTCTGGCCACCTGGGAACCGATATTCCCGAGACCAAGCACACCAAGGGTTTTGTTATAGAGCTCAATTCCCATGAACTTCTTCTTCTCCCACTTGCCTTCCTTCATTGAAACGGTCGCCTGGGGGATATTCCTCGCAAGGGCGAACATCATGGCTATGGCATGCTCAGCTGTGGTGATGGTATTACCTCCAGGGGTATTCATGACCACGATCCCCTTCTTGGTGGCTGCAGCCCTGTCTACATTGTCCAGGCCGGAACCGGCCCTCCCGATCACCTTCAGTTTTTCAGCAGCCTCAATTATATCGGCTGTCACCTTGGTGGCGGACCGGATGACGAGACCGTGGTACTGTCCTATAATAGCCTTCAGTTCATCCGGTGAGAGACCGGTCTTTACATCCACCTTCAGGCCGGCTTTTTCCAGGAGCTCAACACCCTTTGGGGAGATATTATCACTTACCAAGACCTTCATTCTTTCTTATCCTCCTGAGTTTATTGAAATCAAATCCTAAATCCTAATCTCTAAAATCCTAAACAAATCTTAATATCTAAATTCAAAACTTATGGAACGCAGATTAACACTGAAACTGAACGACTATCACAGATTCTCCTCAACCTAAACCTCGACATTGTCCTCAGCCTCGATCTCGGCCTTAACCTTGACCTTAACCTCAACCTCAGCCTGTCCTTTTCAGACATGTTTTTTCTCAAACTCCTCCATGAACCCTATAAGTGCCTCAACACCCTCTTCGGGCATTGCATTATAGATGCTTGCCCGCATCCCGCCGACCGATCTGTGCCCTTTCAGGTTTACCAGACCGGCTTCAGCCGCAAGCTCCAGAAACTTGCCGTCGAGGCCGGGTGTCTTCAGGGTGAAAGGGATGTTCATCCAGGACCTGCAGTCAGGGTTGACAGGGTTGTGGTAGAAGTCAGAAGAGTCGATGAAGCCA
This sequence comes from Nitrospirota bacterium, assembly GCA_015485235.1. Taxonomy (GTDB): domain Bacteria; phylum Nitrospirota; class Thermodesulfovibrionia; order Thermodesulfovibrionales; family JdFR-85; genus WFTX01. Next base: position 9,027 of record WFTX01000270.1, read on the forward strand.
TAGAGCCTCTCAGCCTTTTTCCTGTTTCTCTCTGCCATCCCTTCAAGGCCACCCCGTTCCTTTATCCATTCGAAGACAAGACCTGCCATGTACCACGCATAGGTGGGTGGAGTATTATACATGGAACCCGCCTTTGCATGGGTTGCGTAATCAAACATCGTCGGGGTCCCTGAAACAGGGGAGCCTATCAGGTCATCCCGGACTATCACAATGGTGAGACCGGCAGGCCCTATATTCTTCTGTGCCCCGGCATAGATCAGGCCGAACCTGCTTACATCAAGAGGCCTTGAAAGTATTGTCGATGACATGTCAGCTACAAGGGGAACCTCGCCAGTTTCCGGTATGTAGGGAAACTCCACTCCCCCGATCGTCTCATTGGGTGTGTAATGGACGTAGGCTGCCTCCGGGTCAAGATCCCACGATTCCCGTGGGGGGATAGTGGTGAAATTCGTCTCCTCACTACTGGCGGCTATTCTTACTTCACAGAATCTCTTCGCTTCGGCGATAGCCTTTTTGGACCAGTATCCGGTATTTATGTAGTCAGCGCTCTTCTTTCCTCTCAGGAGGTTCATGGGAATCATCGCAAACTGGCTTGACGCACCGCCCTGGAGAAAGAGCACTTTATAGTTTTCAGGGATGGCCATTATCTCTCTGAGGTCGGACTCAGCCTTTTCAGCTATGGAACCGAATTCCTTGCTCCTGTGGCTCATCTCCATGACAGACATCCCGGCACCCCGCCAGTCCTCCATCTCACCGGCAGCCCTCTTGAGGACCTCCTCAGGAAGCATGGCCGGGCCGGCGCTGAAATTGAATACCCTCGGCATAGTATCACACTCCTTTTCAGTGATGTTTATATATCGCCTACCAATATTGATTCAGCCCTGACAAAAACCGGAAATCTCCGCCCGAAATATACATTGCAGGCCTTGAGAGGGCAGGAGAGGCCACGTCCCGTATTGGTCCCTCTCACAGGCCCTTCTTTATGGAAAACGGTATCTCTCCGGTAAGTCAGACAGCAGAGGGGGGTTCCCCCTTTTTTGCAATTATGGGAATTTGACTATTATAATAAAAAATATGAAAAAGAAGATACTTTTAGGTTTATTAATTTTATTAATAGGCTTTCTCCTCGGAGGGGTAACCTATTATCTCCTGTATGAACGGCCCTTGTACCAGAGAAATTACCAATACACCCCACCTTCGGTCAGTCAGAAGATCAGTGAGACGGGAAGGGATTTCTCCGAGGTTGTCCAGGCCGTCTCTCCGGCGGTGATAAACATCTCCACAACAAGGGTAATGAAGCGTGAAAAGGACTCCATCTTTCAGGATCCCTTCTTTGATTTCTTTGATCCCTTCCATAGGTCCCCCAGGAAGTGGAAGGAGCAGAGCCTCGGCTCAGGGGTTGTGGTCTCATCGGACGGTTATATAGTCACAAACAATCACGTCATAGAGCATGCCGATGAAATCAGGGTGACCCTCTATGACGGCAGGACCTTCAAGGCCAGGGTAGTAGGAGTGGACTCCAAGACCGATCTTGCCCTTATCAGGATCAAGGCCAAGGGCCTCCCGACCATTCCCTGGGGGAATTCCAGGGACCTGAAGGTGGGAGAGTTTGTTCTTGCCATAGGGAATCCCTTCGGATTGAGCCATACCGTGACCATGGGGATCGTGAGTGCTGTGGGCCGTGCCAATGTGGGTATTGCCGATTACGAGGATTTCATCCAGACCGATGCCGCCATCAATCCGGGGAATTCAGGCGGTCCCCTTGTAAACATCAAGGGTGAGCTTGTGGGTATAAATACCGCCATATTCTCAAGGAGCGGCGGCTATCAGGGGATCGGGTTTGCTGTTCCAAGCAATATGGCCAGGGCAATTATTGAACAGTTGCGTCAGAAAGGAAGGGTCGTCAGGGGCTGGATCGGGGTGACAATTCAGGACCTCACTCCTGAACTTGCCCGGAATTTCGGCCTGCCGAAGGTTGGTGGCGCCCTTGTGAGTGATGTCTTTCGGGGAAGCCCGGCTGAGAAGGCAGGGGTGAAGCGGGGTGATATCATTATCGAGTTCAACGGCCGGAAGATACCCGGCGTCTCATCTCTCAGGAATATGGTGGCTCAGAGCAAGGTGGGCCTGGAGGCACCACTTAAACTTGTAAGACGGGGCAAGGAACTTAAACTCAGGATAAAGATTGCAGAGCTTCCGGGAGAATTTGCCGAGATTTCATCCCTGCCCGAAAGCGGTACAGAAAAGTCCAACCCCCTTGCCGGTTTGACGGTTACCGAACTCACCCCTTCCATTGCGCGCCAGCTTGGTATCAGTCCTGCTGAACGTGGTGTGGTGGTGGTCAACGTCGAAGAGGGAAGCCCTCCTGAGAGGGCGGGAATAAAGAAGGGCGATCTGATACAGGAAGTGGACAGGAAAAAGATAGGTTCCTACCGGGAATGGAAGGATATTCTGGAGGGATTGAAGGAGAGCGATCTGGTTGTGGTTTTCCTTAACAGGGCAGGCCGGAGATTTTATGTGGCAGTAAAACCATGAGGGGTTCTATAAAAAAGCGTGCAGCGTTGAGCGGATAGGGAAAGGCAGGTTGAGGTCAAGGTCAAGTTGCTTTTTCCCGCGTTCCTTTGTTTCAGATTCTGAAAAGAAAGGAGGTGAGTAAAAAAGATGCTTACAGTGATAAGATTCATTATCTTTCTCTCCCTGATAGCCGGTGGCTTCCTGGTGGGAGGGAGGTATGGATATGAGCTATGGGGTGCAGTGGCAGGCCTTTTGCTTGGTGTTTTAACCCTTCTGTCTGATACCCTCTTTCAGAAGGTCAGAATTGGAAGATTTTTTGGTGCCTTTTTGGGGCTTTTATTCGGGCTGCTTTTTGCACGGCTCATACTCCTGCCCTTCCAGCCTCTGATGGCCGGGAATGAGACGATTGCGGTCTTTATTCTGAATGCCCTCTTAGGGTATGGCGGTCTTCTGATAGGGGCCAAGAGGGGTAAACACCTGACTGTTTCCAGCATTATGAGGCTTTTCAAGGGTCAGCCCGTTGAGGGCAACCTGAAGATCCTTGACACCAGTGTAATCATTGACGGCAGGATTGCCGATGTATGCGATACGGGGTTTATTGAAGGAACATTCATAATCCCCCAGTTCATCCTGCAGGAATTGCAGCATATCGCAGACTCATCGGACTCCATGAAACGGGCGAGAGGAAGACGTGGCCTGGATATACTCCACCGGATACAGAAGATGTCTGACATCAATGTGAAGATCGTTGAGGAGGACTTCCCCAACATAAAGGAGGTGGATGCAAAATTAGTGGCCCTTGCCAAACTGATGGATGCTAAGGTGATGACGAATGACTTCAACCTCAACAAGGTGGCAGAGCTTCAGGGAGTCAGGGTCCTGAACATCAATGAGCTGGCCAACTCTCTGAAGCCTATAGTCCTTCCCGGTGAGTCTCTGAGGGTCTTCGTTCTGAAGGAGGGAAAGGAACAGAGACAGGGTGTGGCCTACCTTGATGACGGAACGATGGTTGTTGTGGAACAGGGAAGAAAATTTATCGGGAAGACCATTGACGTTGAGGTAACAAGTGTGCTCCAGACCACTGCGGGAAGGATGATCTTCTCAAAGCCGAAAAACAATCATGAGCGCAATGAAGGCAGGGGAGGAAAATAATGGCTGCAGTAACGGCCATAGTCCCCGCTGCAGGCAGCGGAAGGCGATTCGGGGGAGACAAGGTTTTTGCAATGCTGAGGGGCCGGGCTGTAATAGCCTGGACCCTTCAGGCTCTCCATGAAGTTCCGTCAATAGAAGAGGTTATTCCTGTTGTATCTCCTGACTTGATGGACAGAATGCTCCGTCTTGTTGAAGAAGAGTCATTCAGAAAGGTAAGAAAGGTGGTTCCAGGCGGGAAGGAGAGGTATCATTCTGTAAGGAACGGACTTGATGCAACAGATGAAGAGACTGCTCTGGTACTGATACATGACGGAGTGCGCCCCCTGGCAGGACCGGGTTTTATTGCCGGACTGATTGATGCGGTAGGAGATTATGACGGAGTGGTACCGGGATTCATGCCTCCTGATACAATAAAGGTGAGAGACGGCTCTTATGTGAAGGAGACACTCAGGAGAGAGAGGCTTGTTGCGGTCCAGACTCCGCAGGTATTCAGGTATGAAGTCCTGAAAAGGGCTTATGATAAAGTGATGGCGGAACGTTACCACTATACTGATGATGCCCAGGTGGTTGAAATGGCAGGGGGGAGGGTTAGAATTGTTGAAGGAGATCGGCGGAATATCAAGATCACCTCTCCTGAGGATCTGGTTGTGGCTGAAGCCCTGCTCTCCATGAACGTTGCATAAAAATGAGGTTTGGCAGGGGGGATATCCTTACGGATCTCCCAACGCAATATGGTGTGATTCCCCTGGAGACAAGACAGGTGGAGAAGGCTCTCTGGGTGTACGCCCCGGCCTTCGGGAAGTATTTATGCAACAGGAAGGTTTCCATGATTGAGAGACCTTGAAGGAGTGAAGAATGAGAATAGGTATGGGTTACGACTCCCATCGTTTTGAAGAAGGAAGACCCCTTGTGATCGGAGGTGTAGCAATCCCCCACAAAAAGGGTCTTTCAGGGCACTCGGATGCCGATGTCCTTGTCCATGCGATTATTGACGGGATTATCGGGGCGATGGGTACAGGGGATATAGGGAGATACTTCCCTGACACTGATCCAGCCTACAGGGATGCATCCAGCCTGGAACTGTTAAAATACATAATAGAGGAGATGAAAGGGCTCGGTCTCAGAATTGAATGGGTGGATGCAACGGTTATTGCCGAGGCTCCCAGGATCGGTCCTTACATACAGGAGATGATAGAGAGCCTTAAAAGATCCGGACTTCCAGAAGGGAAGGTGAATATAAAGGCAAAAACAAACGAAGGGATGGGCTTTGTGGGGAGGGAGGAAGGGATAGCCGCAATAGCGGTGGTCCTGCTGATGGAGTGAGAAAGATCCAGTTGATGAGAGATGAGGACGGCCGATGGGTCGGAATGACCGGAGAGCTCCCCGGTTTTGTGGCCAGGGGAGATACCGAGGCCGAGGTGATAAACAGGATCAGGGAGGCCCTCATGCTGTATTATCCCTGCGGGGAGTGCGATGAGGAAAAGACAGGTTGAGGCGAAAAATCGTATAGCGTATAGCGTGAAGCGGGTAGAGTGGCAAAACGCGAGAAAGACAATGACTAATACACCAATACACCAATATACCAATATACCAATGACCAATATACCACTTATTAT